>CAKZHE010000270.1 GCA_936920195.1 uncultured cyanobacterium
CCCCCCCCCCCCTCCCCCCCCCGCCCCCCCCCCCCCCCCCCTTCCCTCTTCCCTGTTCCCTATTCCTATTCCCTGTTCCCTGTTCCCTGTTCCCTATTCCTATTCCCTGTTCCCTATTCCCCATTATGTCTTCTCCACTGACACTCAACTTAGTTGAGGGTGCAATTTCTTTTAGTTTTAATCCCCAAGCGGCAAGCGATTTACAAGCAGCGCTCGCCCAACTGATGCAAAGTCTCAAAGCCACGGCGAATAGTGGTGGCGGCAAAGCTAATCCCCAAAAATCAATGGAATATCGCTACACTGGCGAAGTATTTTTGGAGGTTTTTTGCAATCCGAATATTTGGCCTACTCCCTTTGCCGCTAAAGTTTTAATTACGGTGCGAGACGAACGCATCCGGGTGACAACAGAGGCGCAACTGAGTCGCCTAATTGAAGATGTCAATCTATATGTGGAATCTTCAGCTTAAAATCCTCAACGATCAGAGGATAATGTGAAGGTAATTACCGCATTAGGCCATGACCGAGGCACAAAATCGTTATCGAGCTAGTCGGGCAATCTTATTTTTGACCCTTTGGCTGACACTATTTGTTTTTTCTGTAAAGATTTCTGCTGGATGGATGACGCGATCGCTTAGTCTATTGGCAGAGTCTTTACACGCCCTAATTGCTAGTTTCAGCACTCTCCTCAGTTTGCTGGCGCTAAAATCTCCGGAAGCAGCCGCTAGACGGGAATTTTGGGGACATAGCCGCCGGGAGAGTGCGCTCGCTCTTCTCCTCGCCGGAATTTTGGGGTTTGCTGGGTTCAATCTCTTGACAACAGCTATCATTCAGTTAGTGGGAATTGTCCAAACTGGTGCGGCGCTATTTCCTCTGCAAGCTAGTTTTCCCCTAATTCACATTGTCGGCTTGGTGACAGCCATTAGCTTAATTTTAGCTCTAGTGGCAATCTACCAAGCCAAAGTTCTCCATAGTCCCCTGCTCCGCTTCAATGCCAACTTACAACTTCAGGATGTTGGCTTAACCCTGTTGGTACTGGGGGGATTATTGGGGGTATTGTGGGGAGTTGTCTGGTTAGACTTACTGCTGGCAATGGTATTAGTGGTGCTGGCAGCCGATAGTTTTTGGCGAACAGTCCAATGGCAATTACCCCTGCTAGTCGAGAATACCGCGATCGCTCCAGAAGTTCTCGCCCAAATTGCCCAACAAATTGGTGGGGTAACTCGCTGTCTGGAAGTGCGATCGCGGGGAGTAGTCGGACAAATGGTATATATTGAGATGCACTTGGTCTTGCATCCAGAGTTTCTGGGGGTTTCTTCCTTAATCGCCGAACGGATTGAAGCTTCCATTCGCGATCGCTACGGACCAGTGCAAACTAGCTTTTATATGGATGAATTTGCTCCAGAATCAGCCAATATGTACAATTCTAGCCGCATTCCGGAGATTAATGATAAAAGCGATCGCTTGGAAGAAAAGTAGAGACTGGGAGCAATCTGTTTTAGCGATTCATATATAATTGGAGCTTCAGAGCGATAATCGCCCGTTTTAGCATCTATTCAAGACAATATCAGTCTATATTATCTATAAATCAAGCTTCCAGACAAAACTGCCCGCAGCAGCAAGTAATATAAACTTTAGACAAAACAAAACTACACACAAAATCAACCCAAGCCCAAACTTCGCTTATAGGGGGTACAATGTGAAGAGTTAGTAAAGATGGTCGCCAACCATAGACATAGCAGCACCCAATCGAGTATTAATTTAGATAGGAAACACAACTGCTTTGAGCAGTATTGGTCTGAACTACAAGATTTAATCTAAATTAATCCTCTAGGGTATGCGTTTCAAGGGGATGGGGTGAAATCATTAATAACCATAGTGAGAGATATCCAAAATGAAAGCTAACCTGTTGACTAAATTGACCGCTACGGCTTCAGCCCTTTTTCTCTTAGGTATTTCTGCTCCTGCTAGAGCCGCCAGCTTCTTCGGTACGGACAAAATTCAGTTTGACTCAGATACCGAGATTCAGTTTGATTTCAATCAATCCCACGGTGCTTACACTTCCATTCTGAAAGTGTTTGAAGTAGGTGCTGGTAATGCACTCACAGAAGTGTCTCCAGTTCAGGGTATCCTGGCTGAAACCAAAGGTTCCGATAACTGGGGCGATAATGGTTGGCTAGGAACTTTGGGCAATACAGTTGCCGTCGGCACTAACTCCTTCGTTTTTCAAGCTGGAAAACAGTACACCTTGGGACTATCTAGCACCTTGTCTTGGGACCACAGCGTTAATAGTACAGTCTACTCAAGCAGTTCTCTGAATGGTGATAATCAACAATTCTTGTTTGGCTCTTGGGGTTCGACTGGTGTAGACGGCACGCAGTTCGATCCTACTCCCTATCAATCAGGCAATCCCTTTACTGGCCCGGTTAAAATTGCCATCGATGATCGCGGCAATGGCAATGATAAGGACTTCCAAGATTTTACCTTAACCGCAGTGGCTAAGACTGTCCCCGAACCTGCTACTCTAGGAGCGATAGGCGCAGCTATTGGTGGACTGGCTTTATCTCGCCGTCGTCGCCGTCAAGTTTCTTAAGCCGCTAACTCAGCTTGATATCTTTATCCCGGTAGATTTCAATCCCTCCAATCAGGAAAAGCCGTTAAATGTTATGTTTAATGGCTTTTTAAGCTGTTTGTGGACAGGATTTATGCAGGGTAACTGCTTATATCATGTCCGCTCGAACAACCATGATTAATAACTCGTTCCTAGGCTCTGCCTAGGAATGCCTGCGAGAGGCTCTGCCTCGACGATGATTAAAACTGTCCGAAGTATTGTCTTAACACAAACAGGACTACAGATACTCTCTAAATATCCGGCAAAGATTGGTGTTCAACCACAAACACATTGGCATAGAGATTGGCAATAATTTGCTTACCTTGCTGAGTGAGTTGTAAATACTTCAAAGCATGGGTGATATAGGGATAAACTACATTCCAATAAAACTTGGCGTAGTTATTCCGCAAGTCTCCGGGGTGGCGATAGCCTAAATTCTTATTTACGCCTGTTTCTTCAAATTCGTAATAAAGGGCGCTAATTTTTTGCAGATAGCGGGGGTCACTTAACTGTCCAATTAAATCAGCCGCTCTCACTAAACCAGGATAATTCACTGTATCCTTGTGGTCATCATCCGCTGGCACAGGAAAGCGAGTCAATTCAATATTGCATTTAATTAATTCGGCATCAATTAACCGATTTTTACCGAAACGTTCTTCAATAAATAGCTTACCGCGATCGACGTGATAGGGAGTGAGACTAGCATCGGTGGAGCCGCGAGGCAATTCTACCATTGCTCCCGCTAAACCTGTGGCGTATAAACCAAGATCTGGCCTATCTTGCTGACAAACACCTTTAACGTAGCCGATATCGTGGCACAACTGGGAGATGATGAAGTGCAGCCAGTCTTCGCAGGATACTCCACCTTCCCGGATGTGCTTGCCGCGCAGAATTTCTTGCCCGACTAGAGTCACAAAGATGGTGTGTTCGACATTATGGTAGAGGGCATCGCTGTTGGCAATGTTCTCTAAGGCCATTGTGCCAGCCCAGCCGATAATTTCAGCATAATCTTGCTTCCAGCCCCCATAGGTACGCCTGTAGCCCTCTTGGAGTCCTTCGACAAAGCGATTGATCAGGATTTCAGTGGTATTCAAGAGCATAGCGAGTTCTCAATCGGGAGACAAACAGAAGTAGGCCAAACTGTGGATAGCTAGTTGCTCAATGCCAATACATCATGATGCTCTGAAATTTATCAAAAGTGGACGATTGGGCTTTGCCCAGCGCTAAAAGCGGATCGCCTCTTCAAATTTAACATGATGCGAACGAGAAGTCCCGCACTCTACCCGACAGGGTGAGTGGCGGGATGAAACCGGAGCAGCGAAACAAATTGAGCGATAGCGAATCAATAGAATCTGTGTGTGTTATAATTATCTTATCACTATTCTATAGTCTTGATAAATGTATAAAGCGTACAAGTACAGAATCTATCCACTGCCTACAAAAACTTCTTTGACAAGAGGGCAATGCCGCCTAGATTCAAATCAAAGCATGGTAGGCAGTCTATTAGCTATCCCCAAAATGTCAAGTTTGATGGTGACAAGATTAATCTCCCCAAGATTGGCTTAGTCCACTGCCAACGTCATCGGGATTTTGAGGGGGATATTAAAACTGTCACTGTATCTCGCAATCCTGATGGGAAATATTTCGTTTCTGTCTTGGTTGATGATGGGAAAGCTAATCCTGAATTAGCCCCAGTAAATAAAGCTATCGGCATTGATGTAGGACTAACCCATTTTGCGATTGCCAGTGATGGGTCTAAGTTTGATAATCCTAAGTTCTTTGTCAAACATCAACGCAACCTAAAAAGGAAACAACAAAAGCTTTCCCGCAAAAAGAAAGGTAGCCAAAATCGAAGGAAAGCAAAATTAGCAGTGGCAAAAGTCCATTCTAAGATTGCTAGATGTCGTGAAGATTTTCTGCACAAGCTATCCCGCAAGATAGTTAACGAAAACCAAGTTATTGCAGTCAGCGTCTGGTAGTTCACCCAATAATTGCCCTCTCCGAAAGCTGAAACCACGGAAATCACCGAAAATTTCGCTTTTATTTTCTCTATTTTTGGAAAGTAAAGGCGATCGCTCACCCAACTATTGCACAAAAACCTTGCCGTGTATTGATTTCAGCTATTTAAAAAAAATCTTTCCTCAACCCCTTGCCAAACTGCCTATAACTTCGCTATAGTTAGTAACTGTTGCAAAGATATTGCACATTCCTCAGTAGCTCAGTGGTAGAGCAATCGGCTGTCAGGAACGCGCCCAAGCTAAAGCTAAACGGTTAAAAGCCCAAAAGCTAGAACTTGAGCGAACTAGCAGCGCTATTCGGTAACGAGTAGTGGAAAATCGGGTGAATTCAAGGAAACCGCAGCACTGAAAGGTGGCGGCAACCCTGAGCCAAGTCTGGCAAAAGGCAGCGATATTCGCAGTAGCCAGAAAGGTGCAGAGACTTAAGGATGAGGAGCCTAGCCAATAAATCCAAGAGCGCCCGACATCCTACCAGGATGATGAGATAGTCCGCCCCTTGTGGAAACATAAGGATAAAGCGTAACCGATCGGTCGTAGGTTCGAATCCTACCTGGGGAGTTAAAAGTTTAGGTAACAAGTTATAGAGACGTTGTTCGCAACGGCTCTATATTCTTTGGGATGCTAACGGATGTTAATTTTCAAGCAATAGGGGCAACCACGGGGGGATTGCCCCTACAAAACGCTATATCATAGAGGCTCTGCGTAAGTCCTGTCCAACTAAAGCGATCGCCTGGGGTAAAATCAGATGTTCCTGAACTTGAATCCGGGCATGGAGCGTTTCTGCGGTATCATTTTCCAAAATCGGCACAGCCGCTTGGATTAAAATCGGTCCAGCATCAACCTCCACGCTGAGTAGATGCACCGTACAACCCGAAATTTTCACCTTTGCTGCCAAGGCTTGCTCCACTGCCTTCACGCCGCGAAAACTCGGCAATAAACTGGGATGGATGTTAATCATCCGGTGGGGAAAGGCATCAATAAACACCTGGGTAACTACCCGCATCCAACCAGCCATGACAATTAATTCCGCATCATACTCTTTTAGGGTTGCCACTATCTGGCGATCGCAATCTTCTCGATTAGCAAATTGCCGATGATTAATCAGTACCGATTTTACTCCCCAACGTTCCGCTCTGGCGATGACCCCAGCCGTGGGATTATTATAAATCAGGACTTGAATTTGGGCGTTTAGTTCGCGGGCGGCGATCGCTTGCGCGATTACTTCAAAGTTACTCCCGCTCCCAGAAGCGAGAATTCCCAGCTTCAAAGGAGGTTTACCTGCCAACAAGCTCAGATTAACATCTGGGGAAATTAGGCTAGGTAGGGGAGATAGATGAGAATCAGTAGTCAAGTCGCTTCGCTCCAATTCAAAATTCAAAATTCAAAAAGGTCATAGAACTAGGGCTAAATTAGACAGTGATTTCGCTTTCGACTTGAAACCCAAAGGATTTTTTATCACCTTTTAAAAAGTTTTCAAAACCCTCTTTATAAAAATTAGTGATGCTTTTGAAGATTTCTTCATAAACTTCTTCCCGGCGCTGGCTATCGGTAACTTTAAATTCTCTACTGATGCTATCTATTTTGACAACATAGTAGCTGTTTTCATAATCCTCTTTCTTGACGTTAATCGTGCCGACGACAACGGAGTTCCGATCGAAATCAAAGACGTAAGTTCCATCTTTGACCACAGGCAAAATATGATTAATTTTAATCAGGAATTTCAGCGAACAAAAAGGAGAATTATCTCTTAAGGTAACTGTTTTTCTGATTTCTTCCACATCCTTAATATTAATACTAGGATAGACGGCGATCGCCTCCTGGGGCGCATTCAAATATTCCGACATTCCGATTAAAAAAGCGCTGATAAACTGACAACAATCTTCTTTGTAATCCCTCATTTGATTAGAGTAGTTTTGACAAGTTGCCACGAGTTCCAAATATTTAGACATTAGATCGATTTCGCCTTGTTTCAACAAATGATGTATTTTTTTCCTCAATCAATAATATCAGAAATGCTTCTGCTAATTATTAAATAATTCTAATTTTAGAAGCCCAGCCATCGAAAAGACGATGCTGACTGCCAGAAACTGATTGATTTTTCTCTCAGCAGAGATTTCTTCCATCAGCAAAATATATTGAAAAATATCTGTTGTCCAATTGCCTATGCCAATCGGATTGATTCTCTTTACATAAATAATCTAGTTACAAATAAATTAATTGATGTTTTTTTAATAAAGTTCCCCGACAATCTCTATTTGTGGTGTATATTTCCTAGTATCTCTTATCTCAGGATGGTGGAATTCATGCAAAAAGATAGCAGTTTATTAAAATGTGGCAGTTCTCTGTTAGTTCTGGCAACCGTTCTCATCGGCAGTGATGCCATATCGCGCCCAGCGGCAGCGAACGAAGTTGCTCCACCAACGGCTTTAGATAGTTCGGCTCAAAAGACATCTGCACCAGTAACCGAAATAACTGTAGCTGAACTAACAACAGTTCCCTCTCCCAACAAGCTAACCGCATTAGCGGTTAATTTGCAACCAGCAGAAACACTAAGTAGCCCAACTGAGACGGTGGAGCCTGTTGCCGTTACCTCTCTCCAAAATCAGCCCCTCCGGTTATCTAAGGCTCCAGAGTTAGCTGAAATATTGTCCTTTCAAGCTGACAATTCCTCGAAACGAGAAGATCTTGCCACCCTAAATATTTCTCGGCAAGCGGCTGATTTGCAATCTCGTCCAGGGGCAACCATTGTCCAGCCAAATTTGCCATTGGGTAGTTTAGCACAAGAAAACTCTGGGAGCAAGTCAAAAGACGAAGCACCGCCAGAAGTGGGTTTTGGCAGCCGATTTACAATTATTCCCAATATTGGGACTTTGGGATTGGGGATAGCGGTGGCAACTCCCATAGCCTCAGATTATAACTTTCGGTTGGGTTTTAATGCCCTGAACTATGGGTCAATCAGTGGCACTTATGGTAGTTTAAACTATGATGCCAATTTGAATTTGCTGAATGTTTCGGCCTTGGTAGATGCCTATCCTTTTGGCTCCAACAGCGTTTTCTATTTCACGGCGGGACTAATTTATCAAAATAACAAACTGGCGGGGACTGGAAAAACTACCACGGCAACCAGTTTTACCATTGGCGATAACACCTATTCCACCAATGATGTCACCAGTGTTAATGCTGAAGCAAGTTTTCCGAATAAAATTGCCCCCTACTTTGGGATTGGGGTGGGCAGTCCAGTGGCATCCTTGAATAATGGCGGCGAATTAAATGTGTTCGCTAATTTAGGGATCATGTTTTCGGGGCAACCAACAATTAGCATCACTCCCACAACTTCATCGACTATTTCAGCGGCGACTGCCACTGAATTAAATGCGGATGTGCAGAAGGAAGTTTCTAAGGCTCAAACTAGCCTTTCCAAAGACGTTCCGGCAGTTTATCCTGTGCTGTCAATTGGTCTTTCTTACCAGTTTTAATTAAGTTTGTAGTTGGGCTTTAGCCTAGGCTGTTGACTTTGTACCTTTTTAAGGGTTTTCTGTTCATGCAGTTTCTGATCTGTTTACTCGTTCCCAGGCGCTGCCTGGGAATGCCCATGGAGAGGCTCTGCCTCGGATGATAGCCACGAGAGGCAGAGCCTCTCGATATCGGTTCCCAGGCCGAGCCTGGGAACCAGTTAGGGAGTGGTAGACAGATTTATTGCATGAGATGCTCAAAAACTCGCAGAGTCAACGGCCTAGCTTTAGCCCGCACTGGCAGGCTAAAGCCCAACTACAAACTCTTATGGAATAATTTCTGTAACTACTCTGCCGTTATCGCCGCTAGTGACAACGACATTTTGATCTGCCATTCTCCCGATAGCGCGGGAACCAGTTAAATTGAGGGGGGGATTCACTTGTTGATAAATCACATTGCCTTGGGCATCAAATTGTTGGGTGGGAATTTCCCATTTTAACCAGTTAGCATAAATTTGGGATTGATTGCGGCTGCCGTTTCCCCGCACGCCGCCAGTAAATAATGCAACTTGTTGGGCTAGGTTTAATTGTCCCTGATTGGCAGTTATAGTAACTTTTTCTTGACGGTGGTATATTTTGACAGGCAAATCGGATAAGACAATTTGCCCAACGAAATCCCAAGTGGCTGAATTAGTAGCCATTAATAGGGGAGGATCGACAGAGGTAAATTGGATGTTTTGCTTGAGATTGGCAATTTTGGTTTTTAAATTTACTTCGGCGCGATCGCTCACTACCTGAGCCGTAGCTTGCTTATTCTGAAACCGATCGATTTGAATGAAACGATCGGCGATCGCTTTCTGTTCGGTAATTTTCCAAATTAAATGTTCTGTCCGCATTTGCAATTCCGGATCTTTGAAGGCGGCGATAATTTTCCCAGTTAATTCCATTTGCTGCGATCGCGTCAAATATTTCGCTTCCTGCGCCGCAATTTGCCATTGTTCGTGAGTTCCCGTTACCTCCTGCCGGACAATTAATAAATCTTCCTTTGGTCGCCATTCCAATTCCTTTCCCCGCAACACCGCGCCATTGCGCTTATCTGTCGCCACCAATTGCCCCTTGAGCAGAATCTTTTCTCCATCCTCTTCCACCTCCCCATTATCAGCCGTAATGTGGATGATAACTTTGCCATCCTGGTAAAGATCGCCATCGGGTTTTTGAATTTTAGCAGTCTTTTTATCCTGGCTATAAATTGCTTGGGTTCCCTTTACCAACCAGAGGCGCTGTCCCTTTTCATCGGTTTGTTCTAAGGTGACATTATTAAAAACCAAATTTTGGGCAATTTCCTTATTACTTGCCGAATCTTCAGTAGCTTTAGGTTTAACATTGGGGCGACTGGTACAACCACTCGCCACCAACAGCATCAACAGGAAAAAGGTAAAATAACTACTTTGTTTTACCTTTTTCCTGTGGGGATTTTTCTCCTGAAATAATGGAATTTTGACCTGCATAAAGAGGTTAATCTTCCTCTGAGAGATCCATTAAACCGATAGTAGACAGGGGACGATAAGTGTAGTTTTGTCGGGGGATTTTTTGGATGTCCTCTTTGATATTATCCAAATCGATATAGCGATCGGCAACATTGATCAAACTATCGCTAGTCATCGAGCGCAAACTAACCACTTCTACCCGGACTCCTCGATAGCAGACGGCATCCACCGCATAGGCTAAATCGCCATCGCCGCTAACCAGCACAGCGGTATCGTAGGAGCCAACTAAGGCCATCATATCCACCGCAATTTCCACATCCAGATTAGCTTTTTTGGAACCATCTGGGAGTTGGACTAAATCTTTGGAAATGACGCGATAACCGTTGCGGCGCATCCACAAGAGAAAACCCTGCTGTTTTTCATTTGTCCGGTCTACTCCAGTATAAAAGAAAGACCGGAGCAAGCGAGATCCGGCGGTTAAACGGCAAAGCAGTTTGGTGTAGTCGATTTCAATTCCCAGTTGTAAAGCGGCATAAAAAAGGTTTGAACCGTCAATAAAAATGGCTACGCGCCCGCGATTTTCTAAAACTTGTTCTGGCGAAAAGACAGAATCGTTACTTAATTCATTCAACATGATTGTTATGCCTCAGTTTGTTATCAAAAAAGTTCTGCTACCTCCTTATTTATCGAAATCGCTATTGGTCAAACTTGACTAGCCAATGGCTGCTGGTAGTTCCAGACGAGCAAAGACGGGTTTTGGTTTGCCTAAGCTTTGACGATCGGGGAGAAAACCCCAAGAGGCACTGCGACTAAAAGTGGCTAAACCATTTATGAGATTTTTGTCATTAAAATCAATTGAAAACCCTAACTGTTGATAGATGTCAGTGCTAATGTTGGGAATGATTGGCGAGAGTAAATAGGCGGCTAACCTGACGGATTCGAGAACAGCATAGAGAATCTGTTCGACTTCCTGCTGCTGTCCTTGCTTGTACTTCGCCCAAGGTGCTTGCTCGTCGATGAACTTGTTGCAGGTACGCACTAACCCCAAGATAGCTTCGCAGGCTTGGCTAAAAGCAAGATCTTGGTAGGCTTGCCGGACGCGATCGCCCAAATCAATCCCAATTGCTTTTAGCGGGTGGTCTGGGGCAAAATCTGCCGCAGTGTAGGCGGGTAGGCTGCCTTGGCAATACTTGTGCGCCATTTGCAAGGTTCGATTGAGCAAGTTTCCTAAGTCGTTGGCTAGATCCGCATTGACGGTGTGAATGAATCGAGTTTCATTGAAGTCTCCATCTTGACCAAATTCGATCTCCTTAAGAAAGTAATACCGAATTGCGTCAGAACCGTAAGAGTTTACTAAAGCTAAAGGATCTATGATATTTCCCAGAGTTTTACTGATCTTTTTGCCGTCTTTGGTAAGGAAGCCATGCCCGTAAACTCGCTCTGGGACTGGAACTCCCGCCGAGAGGAGCATAGCAGGCCAGTAAACGGCATGAAATCGCAAAATATCTTTACCAATCAGGTGCAGGTTAATCGGCCACCATTGGGCGAGGGCATTTTCTAGGGTTGGTGGGCTTTCTGGCTCCAGCAGGGCGGTAACGTAACCTAGGAGGGCATCAAACCAAACGTAGATGGTATGTTTGGGGTTGGCGGGGAGGGGGATACCCCATTCGACATTCACTCGCGAAATGGAAAAATCCTGCAATCCTTGGCTGACAAAGCTGAGGACTTCGTTGCGGCGGCTGGGAGGTTGGATAAAGTCGGGGCGTTCTTGATAAAGGGCTTCTAACTGGCTTTGATATTTGGAAAGCCGGAAAAAGTAGTTTTCTTCATCCCGCCACTCAGCGATTTTGTTGGGATGGAGGGGGCAGTGTTTATTTTCTAATAGTTCCCGTTCTTCTTTGAATTCTTCGCAGGAAACGCAATACCATCCCTGCTGCTGTCCCAAATAAATGTCACCTTTGTCCCAGACGCGCTGAAAGAATTCGTTAACAATGGCAGTGTGGCGGCTGTTGGTGGTGCGGATGAAGCGGTCATAGGTGATATTGAACCGTTGCCAAAGTTCGGCAAATCCGGCGACAATGCGATCGCAGTGTTCCTGGGGCGTTTTCCCTGTGCTTTCGGCGGCGCGCTGAATTTTCTGCCCATGTTCGTCAGTGCCAACAATTAACAGTGTGGGATGGCCTTGCAATCTTTGGAATCGGGCGATCGCATCGGCTGCCATAGTGGTATAGGCGCTCCCAATGTGGGGCAGATCGTTAACGTAGTACAGTGGAGTAGTAATCGCAAAGGTGCTGGGGAAATCCTGATCGCTCATGTAAATAAAAAAACTCTCTCAATCTAATTTCCATCATAATTTGATCTTCCTTATAGCGGTTCTCGATTTGGTGAGGTAGATCTGTAGGGGCGGGTTGACTCAGATCTTTGCTATCCACCAACAAATGATCTGAACCCGCCCCACAGGGTCGAAAATCTAGGATCAATTGACTTTAAACCTGCGTAGGGGGCGGGTTTATTCAGGTTATTGGCAAGGATTAAAATTCCTGCCCAAACCCGCCCCTACATAAATCATATTGAGAACCGCTTTAATGTCTTCTGAAGTGCGCGATCGCTGTTGTTTTCTGCCCCCTAGCTCAGTTAAACCGGGCTATCCCTTATTTATTGGCTTGCCGGGATTGGATGGTACGGGCAAGTTGTGGCAAGCTCCCCTGCGAGATTTATCGCCTAGTTTTGATGGGCGCTGTTTGGCAATTCCAGTAGATAATCTGGGCAGTTGGGACGATCTGGTAGAGGAAGCGATCGCTTTAATTGAAACCGAATTGGCGGGGCAACAACGGACAGTATATCTGTGCGGGGAGTCCTTTGGAGCTTGTTTAGCGATGAAAGTGGCGATCGCCGCCCCTCAATTAATCGATAGATTAATTTTAATTAATCCCGCTTCTGGTTTTCGGGAACAACTCTGGTTAAATTGGGGCGGACAACTATTAGATTTTGTCCCAGAATTATTTTTTCGGCTTGGTGCGGTGGGATTCCTCCCCTTTCTTGCCAACTTATCCCGCCTTGCTCCCGATACCCGCCGCTATCTGCTAGAGATTATTAAATCTGTGCCGCCCAAAACGATTTTGTGGCGATTATCTTTACTGCGAACATTTGCCATTGCTCCCCAGGAATTACAACAATTTCAGCCGCCAGTATTATTAATTGCTGGAGGAGGCGATCGCTTATTACCTTCCGTCACCGAAGTGGAACGATTAAGTCGTTGTTTTCCCAATGTTCAAAAGTTAATTTTACCTTACAGCGGTCACGCTTGTTTGCTGGAAACCGATATCAATCTCTATGAAATTATCCAATCGCAAAATTTCAAAGTTTAGACTCCATTTAAATAGATGACCAGTTTTCCTTAATGTTTTCTTAACAAGATCCTTATTAACGAAAAGAGGTTGTTTTTGATAATATAGGGGGAAAGGCAATTCAGTATTAACGGAATCGATAACAATGCCACTAGAAGGAGAAGTCCGGATTGAACTTGAAGAAGGTATCCCTATTTTTCGGGCTTCTAGTTCAGTGCAACGCCGTATTGCTGACTTACTCAACCAAGAGTCTAATCTTTAAGTTTTTGCTATGTCTCGTACATGGGGGATGCAATTGATCAAGCCTTGGCGCGGTTGACGTTGGCGGCAATCGAACAGAATGTAAGCCGCATATTAGTGTCTTTTAAATCCAATTGTTAGATGAGTAACTAGAAAAGCATTAGATTTTCGTCATCTTGATCAAGATCAATTTGAGTGACTGTTGCCAAGTAAAACTTTTTGATAGCATCTTTTTTTGCTTCGGAAAAACGATTGAAGTGTTCTAGAGATATGACAAAGTTTTCGCAATATCTCAGTATAGTCTTAGAAAGAAGATAGAGTCGATCTTCACCAGTAGCATTTATAATTTCATTAGCATAAGGTCTTAAATCTTTTTGATGATCTTTCAGATAAGAAAGCAAAATAATTGTATCTTTTTTTTGTGGAAATACATTGATAACAATAAATTTTGGTTCAGGTCTTTTCTCCACGATGATGCTTTTAATTGGATCAAATAGGGAGCTTACAGCCAAAGGACAATTTCTCTCAATCCGAATACACTTGTGTTCAATTTTCGTGAATGAATTACTGTTGTATAGCTTATCGTATACATATTTGTATTTATACAAATCATAAGCATTTGCCAGTGCCAGCGTTGCTCGCAACATTATTGGGTCTTCTAAATTGTTAGGATCGCACTTTCCTAGCTCAACAGATTTTTGACAAATAGTTTGTAAATCTCTGGCAGCTTTAATTCTTGTATGTAATTCACGAAGAACTGATCTATAAGCGATCAAGAATTTTTGCTCTTCGTTGCTACTGTCAAACTTATTAACATCTATAGGACGGAATAACTGGCTATCATGTTCGCGGCATAATCCTGTAAACGTTGTTGCTTTATTGCGTCCAACCTTCTTAAATTCTATTTCTCGCTCTGTATTAAGATTTTGTTTGGCTACAGCCATAAAGACATGATTGTTGCTGGCTAGTTGGTCTAAAATCTGACTATTCTGAATTGAGTGTGCGTTGATACAGTCTTTAGTACAATCAGACTTAGGCCATAAGCATTTATTATATTTCTTGCTGAGTTGAGTATATATCAAACTTTTTAACTCATTCATCACTTTTTTATCTTTGCTCATCAGGTTTATTCCCCCTTTTCCTTCATATACTGCTGGTAAAGCGTCGGCAAATTTTCAACTTGTTGATCGGAAAGCCCATAGCTTTTCCAATATTTCTTGGCTTCTTCATGCAATGTTGTGTGACCAATCTCAATCTGTTGTTGATATCTTTTCGCGATCGCTATTATCAACTTCATACCAAAAATTAATCTTTTCCAACGAACCAGTATCTAATTCTTTTGCCAGATTGGGGTAATCACGCTTGATTTTTGTGATGTGAAACCAAACATTATTTCCATGTCGCCGATTAGCATTCCTAAATGTGCGGCTTACAAAGCCGAAGCCCCTTACTGTATCGTATTTCTGAACATAACCAAATTCGACTTCCACTACTACAACTTCCCAAATTTATCTTGGACAGAATCTAAGCGAGATCCATAATGATAACATAACCCACGATCATTCAATAAAAGCAGAGGATTCAAAAACACTGGTAATATAAAGCACGGTGTAATCCTAGCATCGTAATATCAAAACCCTCAACCTCGCCCAACTCCCCCAACTCCTGCAAACCCAACTCACTGAAACCAACCTCCACCAAACCCTGCAACTCCTAGACTGGGATAAACACCCCATCCTCATTTTCTACGAAAAAGCAAAACCCCAAGGTTTTAGCCAAACTTTTCTGGATGCGATCGCTCGCTTCGATGCTACAATTTGCGTTATCACAGACTCACCCCATCCCACTATTCCCACCTTCTCACCCCAAGATCCTTACTTGATTCAAACTATTATGAATTGGTTGCAACGCACTATTTTAGAAGCATAACTATTAATATTTATTCACCACAAATTAATACACCTCATCATGGCTGCCAATATCTACAAACACAGCCTTTTCATCTTCAGTAAAATAGAACAATACTCTCTCATCATAATCTACACTAAAACTCCAAAATTCCTTAAGCTTGCCCGATAGTTTATGCGTTTTCAAACTCGGATCGTAAGGATCTACAGTAAACTGTTCTAATTTTTACCAAAACTTTTCCTCTAAATCTGTATTGCCTTTAATTCGCTTTTTAAAGGCACGTTTAAAAGCTGAACTAAAACTAACTTCCACTATTATTCCTCTATTAATTGTCTTAGTTCGTTAATATTAGAGGAAAACTTCAGTTTACCTTTTTGCTGTTCGACCTGCGCTAACTTGCAGTTATCATATATCTCATCACGGCGTTCTTCACGGATGTATTGCTTCAACAACAGTTGAATTTCCTGTTTTTCATCCGTAGAAAGACCTTTGATTACCTCGACTACATCATTAAACGTCATCATTTACCAACCCTCACGGTACTGAGCTACTTTTAATCATGCCATACCAACGCCCCAACTCACCAAAACTAACCTCAATAAAACACTAGAAATAACGTTAGAAGTTCCTGTTTGGATAAATGCTAAAGATAATTATTTATTAAATTTAACGCTCGTGAATCAATTTACATTCCCAAAAAAATCCAGGCCCAACCGTCAAAACTTGCTCAGTTGGCATGAACAATTCCCAATAAGCCAGTCCGGAATCATCTTGCAAATCTGGCTCTAAAATAAGTTTATAGTCACCCTCAAACAATAGAATAAGACTAATATTGCGAGCATAAATCATAAAATCAATCAATTCTTTATTTTCCAATTGCTGCAAAACTTTTTTGACAGCATCTATTTTTAACTCATCTATTTCTGCATCTATATTTACTGGCAAGGAAGAAGTTAAGATGCGATCGCCTTGCTTGAAAACCCAAGGTGTTGCCCTTGTGCCAAATTGCCAACTACCTTTGCGTAGATGTGCTAATTTTGG
This sequence comes from uncultured cyanobacterium, assembly GCA_936920195.1. Classification (GTDB taxonomy): domain Bacteria; phylum Cyanobacteriota; class Cyanobacteriia; order Cyanobacteriales; family FACHB-T130; genus CAKZHE01. The sequence goes on from CAKZHE010000270.1 coordinate 16,102, forward strand.
GTGAGTATAGGCATACATTTCACCGAAATCTAGCCGTAATTCATCCCCATAACTAAATATAACCTGATGACAAATTTCTCCGATAACTGGTCTAGTAATGACTGAAATAATTTGCTCAATATCTGGCTTCTGATTAGCAAGAGATGTCTGAGTTGCCATTTAAATTCCCTCTAAAAATTCTTGAGCTTTCTGGCGGAGTTCTTCATAAGTAAAATCGCCTCTACGGTTTAAAGTTCCACCATAACCATTTTTCTTTTCTTCCTCAAGGAATAAACCAAAAGCAATCCTTAATTCACCTCCCATATTAAACTCCCTAGCGATCGCATCAACTTGTTTAAGATCGCGTTTTCTGCCCATAAATACATATTTTTTATCTGATTTTGATTTTTCACTTATTGTCAATTTTGATAATTATAGGGTTATCTTAATGCTTGCCATAGCCCTTCTTAATCCTTAGATAGGGAACATCCGCTAAAACACCAAACTCATCCCGTTTAGGTTGAAAAGGATATCGCCTACTATTAAACATTTTGAGTTTGCTTATGTTCCATTTCTAGTAACTGCATCAATTGTTCTGCTGCGCCAATAATTCAGGATTTGACATACAACAACCTTGAATTCACCTTTCCATCTTACCATACCCTAAAGATTCTGCCAAGCCCTCCAACTCATATCAGGCTAATTGCTGACAATAAACGTTTTGTTGGGTTTCCACTTTCGTTGCAACCAGATCTACGATATAATCTCAATATCTTTTCTCTTGCCACTGAATTGACGGAGGTAAAATTAACGGTGTTCAACATAGCGTTTCAATTCCCGCGCCATCCGCTTCATGCCTTGTTGTTCGTCGGCGCGAATAAAAGGTAAAAAAGCTCGACTGAGAATGCCGGAAAAAGTATCTTGATGAATATATTTGGTTCTGCCTACACCAATTTCCTGCAATTCAAACACATATTGATTGCGAAATCCGGCGATCGCCGATACCCAACTTAAGCAAATTCCCGGTTGCACTAATGTTACTGTCGCCTCAAACTCGGTTTCCTCTTCTTGGGGTAAGCGGCGCAGGGATAATAACACCCCTTTCCCCGCCTGGAAGGGTTGACTCGCGTCGCCATCAAACAAAAAGGTATTCCAATCCCGCCAGCGCTCTTTCTGATACAGCGCCTGCCATACCTGCTGCCGAGGGGCATTAATTTCGATTTCGATATAAAAACTGGTCATACTTGCTGCGGTTAACTTTATCAGAGAAATGGGTATAAAACCCCGTCCTTCTAGGACTGCTTGATATTTCTTGATTTTTTGCCCCAATTCTATGCTAAAATAGTCGGGATAAAATTCAGCCCAACCATGTTAGTTCTCGAAGCCAAACTCAAAGGTAAAACAGAGCAGTACGGACTCATAGATGACGCGATTCGTACCGCTCTATTTTGTCGGAATAAGGCGCTGAGATAAATGCGGCGTTGAATATCTTGGCAATGGGATTAAATAGGGTAGGGCATACCCAAATTAACGCCTGTGGAGAGTTCAGCCTCTGTCAGTTAGATGCAAGTCTGTCTGGTAAGCTGTCTCGCGTGTTTCAGGAATCCCCGTGCCTTTTCTCAGGGGAGTGTCAACAGTACAATCGAGTACAATTGCCTGCTGATGGTTCAGATACGCTGAAAGCGATCGCCTGTCGCGGGAGATCCCCGTCTTGTTAAGATGGCATTTGGCGATGGCGGGGAAATTTCGACCCTCTCCCAGGCTACACTGACCACACCTAGACTAAAAAATTTTCCCAGCATGGTACAACTTACCCCCAATCCCAGCTTTAGTTTAACGATTCGCCTGCAACTGCCCAATCGCGCTGGGATGCTGGCTAGCGTTGCCAGTGCGATCGCTTCTGTCGGCGGCAATCTTGGTCAAATTTCTTTGATTGAACAAACTCGCCAAATCTTAATTCGTGAGATTTCCATTGATGCGGCTAGCACTGAACACGCCGATCAAATTGTCAACGCTGTTAAGTCGATCCCAGAAGTTGCGGTTCTCAATGTTTATGACCGAACTTTTAATTTACACCGCAGCGGGAAAATTACCATTGAAAGTAAAATTCCCCTGAAGAATCAAGCGGATTTGGCAATGGCTTATACTCCCGGCGTGGGACGGATATGTACGGCGATCGCGGAGGATATTGAACAAGTTTACACTTTAACGATCAAACAAAACACGGTCGCAGTAATTACCGATGGGAGTGCGGTGTTAGGATTGGGCAATCTAGGTCCTGAAGCAGCTTTGCCAGTGATGGAAGGGAAGGCAATGCTGTTTAAGGAATTTGCAGGCATTGATGCTTTTCCAATTTGTTTGAGTACCCAAGATACGGATGCGATCGTAGAAACGATCAAGAATATTGCTCCGGTGTTTGGGGGGATTAATTTAGAAGATATTGCCGCACCTCGTTGCTTTGAAATTGAAGCCAGATTGCGGGAGTTGTTAAATATTCCGGTTTTCCACGACGATCAACATGGGACGGCAATTGTCTCTTTGGCAGCTTTATATAATGCTCTGAAATTGGTGGGGAAATCTTTAGCAGAAGTGCAAATTGTGATTAATGGGGCGGGGGCGGCAGGAGTGGCGATCGCTCGGTTATTTCAAAAAGCTGGAGCGCAAAAGATTGTCATGTGTGACTCAAAAGGAATTCTCTCTAAATCCCGCACTGATTTGAATCCCCAAAAGTTAGAATTTGCCGTAGAACAATCTGGTTTTCTGGGCGATGCCATGAAAGGCAGCGATGTGTTTATTGGTGTCAGCAGTCCGGGAGTATTAACTCCCGAAATGGTACGATCGATGGCCAAAGATCCGATTGTATTTGCGATGGCAAATCCCATTCCCGAAATTCAACCGGAATTAGTTAGCAAAGAAGTCGCAGTAATGGCAACGGGGCGCAGCGATTACCCCAATCAAATTAATAATGTTTTGGCTTTTCCGGGCATCTTTCGAGGCGCTTTAGATTGTCGTGCCAGCAGCATTACTGTTTCTATGTATTTAGAAGCTGCTAGCGCGATCGCCTCTTTAATTAAACCTTCCGATCTTAGTGCCGAACACATTATTCCCTCGGTGTTTGATGAACGGGTTGTTGGTGCTGTCGCTGGAGCAGTTCAAAAAGCCGCCCGTCAAGAAGGCATTGCTAGCAACTAAGGAGTGACATACTCCCACATCAACCTGAGTACAGGTATGATGTGGGCTTCTTTTACTCGTTCCCAGGCTCTGCCTGGGAATGCCCATTGAGAGGCTCTGCCTAGGCTGTTGACTTTGCGAGTTTTTGAGCAATTTTATTCATGCAATAATTATGCTCTTATTTTTTCGCTAGTTTCCATGCTCTGCATGGAAACTAGCGAAAATAGGTGAATCATAAACTGCATGAGCAAAAAGTCCATAAAAAGGCACAAAGTCAACAGCCTAGGCTGAAGCTCAACTAGGAACTTTTGCTTATAGCCTTTTGTTTACGATCGTCCACCTAAGTATTGTTGGACAAACTGTTGATGTTCTACACTGTTTAAACCTAATTGCAGGGTTTTCATTACCTGACGCATATCTTGATTAAGCATCGCGGGAACTGACAGCCATAAACCGGGAAATATTCGACTACAAATAATTCCGTCTCGATCTGGAATTAGGGATACATACTCACCATCCTGCCAGAAAAACCAATCAAGACGACGATCGAGGGTTTGCCAAACGAGATATTCTTTCACTCCATTGCGACGATAAACCCGTTTTTTATCCCGTAAATCGATGGAGGCGGTACTAGCCGCAATTTCCACAACAAGTTCTGGTGCGCCTTCAATATAACCATCATTGCTCAGATGAGTTTGCCCGCCATATTCGGCATCAATGAATAGTACAGTATCTGGTTGGGGTTCGTTATCAAGATCGAGGCGCACGGTGGGATTATCGCCTAAACGCACGCCGGGAGTAGCTATTTTGTAGGTTCCCAACCAGATTATCAAATTGGCATGGGGTTCGGCATGGGGTTCAAATCGCAGCGGCGATGCCATGTAGACAATTCCTTCAATCAGTTCGGCTTTTTTGAGGTGAGGCATGGCAGTATAACGCCGCTCAAATTCCCCGCGAGAGAGCATATCCCCATTTTCTAGGGGTGGAATGGTAGTGAGGTGATTCCTAGTCGAAAAGATCATTTTTATTCTTTGTGTCTTTGTGCCTTGGTGGTGTCAGACTATAAACGAATTTGGTTAAAGCTGAACATGGATATTGACTCTATTCTTCTACCCTACCAGCAATTTGGCGTTTCCCTAGGATTGGAACGGATGTACAACTTGTTGGCGGCTTTGGGCAATTCGCACCATGCTGTACCAATTCTGCACGTGGCTGGCACGAATGGGAAAGGTTCAGTTTGTGCTTATCTATCATCGGTTTTAACTGCGGCAGGTTATCGGGTGGGGCGCTATACTTCTCCCCATTTAATTGATTGGAATGAACGAATTTGTCTGAATGAACAGCCAATTGCTAGTTCAGATTTAGTGGCGGTATTACAACAAGTCCAAGGGGCAATTAATCCCAACTTGGAATCACCGACTTTATTTGAAGTGATTACTGCCGCTGCTTGGTTGTATTTTGCCGAACAAAAAGTTGATATTGCGGTAATAGAAGTGGGATTGGGGGGGAGGTTGGATGCTACCAATGTTATCGAGCGTCCCCTGGCGAGTATTATTACTTCTATTAGTCGAGAACACTGGCAAATATTAGGATCAACTTTAGCAGCGATCGCCACCGAAAAAGCTGGTATTCTCAAATCTGGTTGTCCGGCAATTATTGGACAATTACCTCCGGAAGCTCTGACAGCAGTCCAAGCCAAAATTACTGAGTTGAAATGTCCGGCAGTTTTCCCAGAGCCTGCCCAAGAAATCACCATTGAAAATACTGAATTTCCGGGCAGATGGGCAACCTATCAAGGTATTAATTATCCCTTACCCCTATTAGGGGAATTTCAATTGGGTAATTCCGCTTTGGCGATCGCCACTTGTCAAATTCTACAACAACAGGGATGGCAAATTAGTCCAGAGGCGATCGCCGCTGGGATGGCACGTACCAAATGGCTGGGGCGTTTGCAATCTGTCTCTTGGAGGAATGCTTCTCTGCTGGTTGACGGCGCTCACAACCCCGCCTCAGCCCAAGTTCTTCGGCAATATGTTGATACTCTGCAACCATCTGGTGTAAATTGGGTGATGGGGATGCTGTCAACTAAAGACCATCTGGAGATTTTGCAAGCATTACTTAAATCAGGCGATCGCCTCTATTTAGTTCCAGTTCCCGATCCCTTAACAGCTAATCCTGAAGCATTATCTACCCTAGCTCGGCAAATTTGTCCCCAATTAACCAGTTGTCAAACTTATCCCAATTTAGAGGATGGGTTAACGGCTGCCACTCAATCATCAGAAAATCTAGTGGTTTTGTGCGGTTCTCTATACCTAATTGGCTACTTTTTAAAAACCAATCCGATTTGAGACTAAAACTCAATACAGTTCAGTTAACTAAGTTTGTAGTTGGGCTTTAGCCCTAATCCGGATTAGGGCTAAAGCCCAACTACAAACTTCCTTTGATTTTTTACTTACTTGCTTTGGGTAGCAGTAGCTCTTTGATAACGTTGCAACTGCTCGATAGCCAAACTGCGGTAATACAAAGCATCATAATAATCAGCTTTAATGGCAATTACTCGATCGTAAGCAGTAATTGCTTCTTCGTACCGTTGCAATTTAGATAAAACCATGCCTCGGTTGTACCAAGCCTGATAATAATCGGGTTTAATTTTGGTTGCTTGTTCGTAGGAATTCAACGCCTCTTCGTATTGTTGTAATTTATCTAAAGCAATCCCGCGATTGCTCCAAGCCTGATAATAATCGGGTTTAATCCCAATGGCGCGATTATAGGCGGTAACGGCTTCTTCATAACGCTGTAATTTATCGAGAGCTACGCCCCAACTGCGCCAAGCATCGCTATAATCAGATTTACTAGCGATCGCTTCTCCATAGGCCGCGATCGCTTCTTCATAGCGTTGTAATTTATCTAAAACAATGCCGCGATTGTGCCAAACTTGATAATTATCGGTTTTCAGTTCAATCGCTCGATCGTAAGTGGCGATCGCTTCTTCATAACGTTCTTCTATAAATAAAGCATCCCCTTGTTTAATATAGTCTGTAGCCGTGAAGACAATCTGCGATGATTCTAATGATTCTAATTCAGCAACTAATTGCTGAATTTTTTGTTTAGTTTCGGGGGCGATCGCATCAGGAGTTAAAATGGGAGATGGGGTAATTGCTGTTAATTCCTGAATTAGGCGGTCTTTTTGTTCCTGAGCCTCAGCGATTATGACGTGAACATTGTTTTTAGAAGTCAAAATATTAATATCTTCCTGTCCAATCGTAATTTGTTGTTTTAACTCCTTTAAAACTTTCTCCCCCTCAGCCAGCAGATCTTTCATTTGGATAGTCGCACTTAAAGTTCTTTCCTTAACTTGCTGTTCGGCAGCACTTGATTGTTGCCTGATTCCTTCCAGCATATTTTGGACTTGGGCAGTCATTTCTGCCAGAGAACTATTTAAAAATTGCGGGACAATTACTCTTTGCTGTTTTAGTTCCTCTAAGAGATTTTGGGTATCGGCAATCATCTGATTAATTTCTGATGTGGCAGTTAAAGTTTGCTTTTTAACTTGCTGTTCGGCAATACTTGATTGCTGCTTAATTTCTTCCAGCATCACTTGCGTTTTTGCTGTCACTTCTACCAGAGAAACATCCAAGGATTGCGGGATATTTGTAATTTGCTGTCTAATTTCTTCTAATAGTTTTTGATTATCCGTCACCAGATCATTTATTTGGGTGCTAGCCGCCGCAAAGTGATTTTCTACCCGCTGTTGCAGGTTATCTGGTTGTTCTTTAATTTCGGCTAATATTTTCCGTGCCTCAAGGATGGTATTTTCATTGGCATCCCGATTTTCCGCTAGTTCTCGATTTACTTCTTCTGCTAGTGTCGCAATCACGCCTTTTCGTAATAACCAGATTCCTAGGGCAACACCGACGACGAGGGAAAGTAAAAGACCGATTCCGGTGAGAACAATCCCCATTAAACTGTAATTATTCCCTAAGCTGTTATTAACTTGTTCTTCGATGCGATCGCGGATCTGTTTTTCCTGTCTCAGTCTTTCCAACTCTTGTTGATCTTCATCGGAAAGAGGAGACGAAGTTGGTTCTAAAAATGGTGTTGTCGATAATACTGGAGAACTGGTTGGTTGCCGTTGGGCAAAAACCGGAATACAAAATAACAAAGCAGCAACTACCGCACTGGCGGCAAGCTGCATCAACGAAGTTGGCTTTTTTAACTTCATCATTTAGCGTCTGGGGGGGTTGCAACGCGGGTGAGTTTTGGTGGGTAAATTAGCTGGAAAAATGACTTGATTCTCAATGGTTATCTGCTGATAGGCTGTACCATTGGTAATTAAAGCTTCGCCGCAACCATTGGTAGTAATATCTCTGCTGCCTGTCCGTCCTCTAGAATTGGTAGTTTGAATGGAATAGGTACTTCGCCTTCTCAGTCCAGTTACCACCACTTGATTGCTGCTGGTTTTGTAGCTCTCGGCTAAAGCTGCCGAAGCGATGGTTGTCATCAGAATAGCACTACTAATGGCAGTCAGAGCAATTGTGGGAAATCTAGACCCCGGCAAGGGAAGTAAAGAGTTTTTCAGTAATTTAGTCATCACTGCTTTTCTCCAATCCAATTCAACCCAGTATACAATAAGTTTTAATTAAGCTCGTACTATAGCGCGTCTACATCATTTTTGGTGTAGGGGTAGCGCCCCCGTGCCTACCCCAGCAGGGCTAAACTAGATGTGGGCATTGATACAGCCAAAATTAAGGTTTTTAAAAACCTATTGACTCTTTAGGAATGGAAAATAAAGTTGATAAGTAGGTAGTTATAATTAAACAGGACTTACGCAGACCCTATACATATAGTGTTTTGTAGGGGCAATCCCCCCGTGGTTGCCCCTATTCCTAGGATAGTTGCGTAAGTCCTGTTAAAGTACAAAATAAAAGGACGTTTGTAGTTGGGCTTTAGCCCTCCGGATTCGGGCTGAAGCCCAACTACAAACTTTTGATTATAGTCTTTTATTTATGACCACCTACTTAGTTGTATAAAAGGCTAACTATCGAATGCTTCGCCCCTACAGAGAAATTTGGCAATCTTTTCTACTGCCGCTCGCAAAATATCTGGTTCTCGCACTAGGGCAAAACGCACATATCCTTCTCCAAATTTACCAAAACCTGCTCCAGGTGCGGCGGCAATGCCAGTGGCTTCTACTAATTTGGTACAGAATTCAATGGAATTTTGCTGCCAAGAGGGAGGTAATTGCGCCCAAACATACATGGTAGCTGTGGGGGAGGGTACGCACCAACCAATTTGATTGAGGGCAGTGATAAAAGCATCACGGCGCTGTTGAAAAATGGCAACGGCTTCTTGCACTCCAGTTTGGGAACCAGTTAAGGCAGCGATCGCCCCATTCAAAATTCCCTGATATTGGTTAAAATCGATAGCGGCTTTCACTTGCCGCAGGGCATTAATTAATTCCGGGTTGCCAATGGCATAGCCAATCCGAAACCCCCCCATATTATAGGATTTGGAAAGGGTAAAAAACTCAATCGCAACGCTTTTATCCGTATCCGCTTGGAAGATGGAAACAGTTTTGGGCGGTTGCCCGCTGGCTGGAGTAAAGACTAAATCCGCGTAGGGGAAATCGTGAGCTAAAACGATGTTGTGCTGCTGACAAAAGGCGACGGCAGTTTGGAAAAAAGCTAAAGGAGCGATCGCCGTTGTAGGATTATGGGGATAACTCAATACCATCAACCGAGTTTGAGCTAAGACTGGAGCGGGAATATCAGCGAAATTCGGTAAAAAATCATTTTCTGCTCGCAGCGGCATCGGGTAAATTTGTCCGCTAGCTAAGTATACTCCTCCCTGATGGGAAGGATAACCCGGATCGAGCAATAGGGCATAATCCCCCGGATTGAGTACCGCCAAAGGTAAATGCGCTGTACCTTCCTGGGAGCCAATTAGGGGTAGCACTTCCGTTTCGGGATTGACGGCAATGCCAAATTTTTGTTCGTACCAGCTTGCCGCCGCTTGTCGAAAAGCTCTCGTCCCGTGAAATAATAAATAACCGTGAGTGCTAGGATCGGATAAAGAGTCTGCGATCGCTTTTAGAATATGGGGCGCAGTGGGCAAATCGGAAGAACCTAAAGAGAGATCGATTACTTCTTGCCCCGCTGCCTGCGCGCGCGACTTTGCCTTGTCCATATCAGCAAAGACGTTGGCTTGCAAAGATTGTAAGCGATTAGCAAAGTGCATTTTGGGGAAGATTGATTTTAATTACAGGTGAGCATCGATCATGCTGATAATTTTCGGTTTGGTAATCGCCCCTTCATGGTACTGCTGTTGATTACCACCCTTAAAAATCAGTAAAGCCGGGACACCTTCCACATGGTATTGCTTGACTGTCAGGGGAGCGCTGTCCACTTCCATTTTAACTACCTTGAGGCGATCGCCATATATTTCGGCGATCGCCTGAATTGACGGCGATACCAAGCGGCAAGGACCGCACCAATTCGCCCAAAAGTATGCTAGCACAGGCTTTGTCGCCTGGAGAACCTCGGCTTCAAACTCAGCATCAGTAATGGAAATCAGTCCGCTCATTTAACCTACCCTTTGCCCCGGTTTAGAATGTTGCGCTCCATTAAATAATACTAAGATTCGGGACATTTCTGAGCGATCGCCTCCAAAAATCCTCAATTCCATCGCCGGATGCCATATAGCCCTAGCGAGCATGGCTACCCTAACGCCCCTACAATTCACAACTACCATTTTGCCTTCCTTTGCGTCCTTTGCGCTCCTCTTTGCGTCCTTTGCGTTAAAAAAACATTTATCACCTGTGGCGTAGCTCCTCACTGCCTTCTCGTTTACCCGCCGAATGTTGGGTTTCCACTGTCGTTTCAACCCAACCTACGTCTATTGCCAGTGCTGCAATTAGTCATTTTATTGATTTTTCATTTACTTAGGTTTGTCTTTTGGGGGATTGGGAGGACACCAAAAGAGATTTTTGGTTGATATTTTCAGGTCTGCCAAAATCCCCCCCATGATGTCTGTACAATACATCCAATGTCCTAAATCGGCATACATGGTATCGGGATTAAATTCTTGTTCGTAATGGATGACATTGGCAAGACCAGAAAATTCGCTGGAGGATTGGGGGGAAATAATGAGGAGGCGAAATGGTTTTCCCTGACATTTTGCTGCCAATTTTACTAGCAAGTCGCTGACAGAACCACGATTAGCTACTCCGGTGCGAACAAATAATACTTCATCGCAATGTTTGACGGCATACCAAAAACGTTCGGAGCGAGCGCGATAACGAACCCGCATTCGTTCGTGAACGGGATACATATTGTTAATAGGATCGTCGGTTTCTTCTACTTCGTGGGCAAAGGATAATCCCGTCCATTTACTATGATATATTCTCGCCGCATCATGGTTGTAGTGCAGGAAGGCAGGATTCCACATATCATAAAAGTTGTTGCTGATGATATCTGCCACATCCGCTAAATTGGTGGTGCGGGTTAAGTCGAAGGGAAAGGCTGGCCCATCATATTCTAGTTTGTAGAGTAGCATTCGGACGGCACAGCGATCGCCTAACGGTAAAATCGCTACTCGGCTAATATCGGATAATTGACATTGGTATTCAAATAGGATGGAAGATTTGGGCGGTACTTTGACTCGACTTTCCAACCCATCTTTGCCAATCATCATGGTACGAAATGGGGTATCGGGATGGTGAGGATCTTCATAAACACCCGAAGGCATGGCTTTTAGTGCCGAGCGCACCTCTTTCCACATGGGTTGAATGTTATATTCATGGTCAGATTCGTTGATGATTCGGAGTTGTTGATCGCTTTTCTTCAAAATCCCTAAATGCCCGTCATAAAACAAAATTTCCGAGACTTTGGGGGAAAAGAAGTTGAAGGCTGGACTATATTCCAAGTCAGTGCCGGGAGGAATATTCACCACCGTTTCAATCCTGCCATTCTCCGGCACTGAAAAGAACGAAAGCGTACCCAAAGGAGCATTCTTGGCAATATAAATCCCCGGCATCAATCCCGCTTTACTCTGAATAGCAGTTTGCAATTCTTCCCAATAGGGGGCGATCGCATAATCATATTTCGAGGTGTTGATCACTCGCAAGATCTTTTCTTCGGGAGCCACAAAGACATGAAACCCCCAATTATCCCGATAAATCGGTAGTTCTTGCTTTTGGTGTAACAGTTGTTTTTGGGCAATTAATTTGTCTGAATCAATGGCAAAAATTCCCAGATCGATCGCCTGATACATCAGGCGATGTCCTACCATATTAGGATGGGCAGGATCTGATGAAGTCCCTGATTTCCATCGGCCTTGTCCGTCATCCACTGCCGCCAACCAATTCAGGATGGGTACGCCCCAAGTTAACATCCGGTTGTAGGTATCTCGCAGCAACCAATCATGCTCGGAATGATAATCTCCATTGGGATATAAACCGCCCAAAATCGGAATTGCTCCTAATTCTTTAGTCATTTTTACCAGTTGCAATAAACCGCTTTCAAACCGCCTTTGTACGGCTCGCCGCTGGTATGGGGGACAATGGGCTAATCCTTCATTACCCAGAGAAAGGGCAATAATGACAATATCTGGCTGTTCTGGAGCTACTACCAGGGGAAAACGATCGATAGTGGTGCTGACATTTGCGCCAACTTCCGATACATTGACGATAATATGACCATATTTTTGATGCAAGGCTTGTTCCAGATGCCACGCCCAACCTCTAAATAACCAGGCGTTGCAGCCTAGGGCAACTGAACTACCAATCACAGCAATTTTTAGACCGCGATCGCCCTTCACTAAAGGTAATTTAGGAGTAGACTCTTGCAAGTATCCCAGGGGAGCAGATGGTACGCGACCAAAATCCCCATCTTCGACGACAATGGTAGATGTCTGGGCTTCTGGCTCCACGGGAATCCAACGGTTTGCGCCTAACCAGGTTTCCCATTCCAGCACCCCATTTTTCCGAATTAGCACATATTTGTATTCGATTCTTGGCCCCGCAGATGGATGGATATCAATGTCTGCCCACCATAGATTGCCATTCGTTTGCAGGCGCAGACATTGTTTGACATTCCACATTCCTAACTCTGGAGTTGAACCCACCAGTCCAATAGATTCTCCCGCTCGCACCCGTGCTATCACCTGGAATCTATACATATTGTGTCTTTTGTCCCTTTAACTGCAAGGCGATCGCTTTAAAAAGTTGTCCTGATACTATCAGATCCCAGGTTTAGTTTTTGTATCCCAGCTTTCGCGAAGCCCTGCGCGTGCTAGCGCTATATCTAGTAGGGTGCATATAGCGCGTCTAAATCATTTGTGTAAATCTCTAGGGGTAGCGTCTAGGCTGTTGACTTTGTGCCTTTTTAGGGGGTTTCTGTTCATGCAGCTTCTGAGTAGTAGTAGGGTGTGTTAGCGATAGCGTAACGCACCGCCTACCAGTTAACGGTGCGTTACGCTGCCGCTAACGCACCCTACTAAATACAGATTTGTGTCAATGATTTAGACGCATTATACTGACGTAGTTATTGCATGAATAATATTGCGAAAAAACTCGCAAAGTCAACAGCCTACACCTGTTCCCTCTGTCAAAGAGGATAGAAGTGAAGCGAACAAGATTAGGAATTAATCGCTTCTGGCGTTTTTGCGCCAGTTTCGCTAGATTCGGCTATGGGGGTAGGATCTTCGCCCAAATTTAGGTCGATACCACAATTAAATTATGGAATTTTGCCACCGGGGAATTATTAGCTTCCCTGGAAGGGCATACATCACTTATTAGTTCTTTAGCCATCTCTCCAAATGAAGATATTTTGGCGAGCGGCAGTCGTGACAAAAAAATTATGCTTTGGCATTTACCTACCGGAGAATTTTTAAGTAGCTGTTCTGGGCATAATGATGGGGTTGATGCTGTTGTCTTTAGTCCCGATGGCAAAACCTTGTTCAGTGGCTGTCAAGATAAGCTGCTACGCAGCTAAATTTAATAAACAGCGTTACCCTTATTTTTGATCTTTCGCTCCCATTTAATAACAAGAC
>CAKZHE010000271.1 GCA_936920195.1 uncultured cyanobacterium
ATCGAGAGGCTCGGCCTGGCTTGGGCATCCGCGGCTGAGCCTCTCAATCGGTATTCACAGGCAGAGCCTGTTAAAGATAATCACCCAATCACCCCATCACCCCATCACCCCAACACCTCATCCGTTCCAAAACCAACCACCCCACCATTAACCTATCCATTCCAAAATCCACGACCCAAAGCAGTTTCCAGGTTTAGTTTTGATGAGCGTTAATACCGATCTGCAATCAACTATTTCAGGTGCTACTCCGGGATCGACCAATTCTAACTGGTTGGAAGAGTTAGGCACTGAACTAGCTTTTACTCAAGATGGCGCTGGCAATTACCTCTCATTTTATTGGCGATCCGCTGATTCCTTGGGTCTAAATCTGGTTAAAGTTGTGGGAGTAAAATTGAGCGATACGTTCTCACCCACCGCTGTTGGGGCTTATTTAGCCCAAATCCAGCAAATTTTAAGCAGCAAAATCCCCAAACGCTGCCACTATACCTTCAATTATCAGCAACAGTCTTTTGGGTTCGATTTAGTCATCAGCCCAATCTTGCAACCCGATGGGACTGCTAAAACAGTTCTGGTCATGGGTTCTCAGTCATCTCAGCCCGAAGCGGAAAAGCCGGGAGAATTATCGGGAGCCGAACTTTACCAAAAATTGCTCACCCCCATTGCCCGAAATATTCGCCGCAGTTTCGATCTAGATATTATTTGGCAGCAAGTAGTGATGAGTTTGGGGAAAGCTCTCAACGTCAGTCGCTGTATTATTTGTTCTTATAAACCCGATCGTTCCAAGTTGCAGGTAGAGGCAGAATATTGTCAGATGCAATTTCGTCCAATGTTAGGACAACAATTGTCCATCGCCGAGGATGCAGTTTGGTCAAAAGCTATTGCTAGTTTAGAACCAGTTACCATTGAACGACCTACGGGCTATCCCTTTCAACAACAATCAGTATTGGCGATCGCCACTAGCTATCAACATCAGCCCAATGGTTTAATTAGCTTGCATCAGTGCGATCGCTACCGCCCTTGGACGAGCGCCGAAATTGAACTGGTGCGAGAACTAGCCGAACAATTGGGAACGGCGATCGCCCATGCTACTTTTTATCAAGAATTGGAAAAAGCTCGCGAACAGTCCGAAGAAGCGTCTAGAATGAAAAGCGAGTTTCTCGCTGTCAGTTCCCACGAACTCCGCACTCCCCTAAATGGCATCATTGGCTTCCTCAAGCTCGTCCTGGATGGCATGGCAGATGATGAGGAAGAACAGCAGGAATTTATTGAAGAAGCACATCGTTCAGCGCTGCATCTACTGAACATCATCAACGACATTCTCGACATCGCCAAAATCGAAGCTGGCAAAATGGAACTGGACTCAGCCCCAGTGAAACTTGCCGAACTATTTCAGGATGTGGAAGACTTTACCAAAACTCAAGCTGTCCAAAAGCAACTTAGTTTTACCCTGGAACTACCACATCCCTGGGAAGAGATAATTGTCTATGGAAATTACCAGCGACTGCTCCAGATTATGCTCAATTTGGTTGGTAATGCGATTAAATTTACCCATGAAGGAGGGGTAACTATCAGTGCCGAAGTCGTCAAGCGCAAAATTATGTTTAAAGGTCAGGAACTCCCCGGTATTGTCAAAGTCCAAGTAGCCGATACGGGCATTGGTGTTTCCCTAGACAAACAAGATAAACTATTTCAAGCTTTCACTCAAGTAGATGGTTCTCTGACTCGCCAATATGGGGGAACAGGTCTAGGCTTAACAATTTCCCAAAAATTAGTTGAAACGATGGGCGGAGCGGTCAACTTTTATAGCATGGGGGAAGGGCTTGGTTCGACTGTGACTTTCACCGTCCCATTGTACCAAGTTCCCACAGTTATCTCCTCGCCGCCAGCCGATACGATTGATTTTTTACTTTAGGGGTCTACACACATTTAAGATATAAAAGGTTAGGAGAGTTCCGTGTCTCAGGAACGTTGGGATGAATGTCATCAACCGTTAATTCAAATTGCTAAAAAGATTCGGCGAACCCTCGACCAGAAATTAATTTGGCAGCAAACTGTTGACGGTTTAGGTACAACTTTGCACGCTAGCCGCTGTATTATTTGTCCCTATAGCAGTGGCACCAAAGAATTATTAGTGGTAGCAGAATATTGCTGCCAACCATTTAGTTCGATGCTGGGGAAGTTTCTCCATTTGATCGAAGAACCAGGTTTAATTCAAGCGATCGCTACTTTAGAACCAGTAGTATTAGAACTAGACTGGCAGAGCGATCGCTTTGAGCGGGGCTTAGTCTTAATCATCCCAATTTATTATCAAAATCAACCAAATGCGATTATCTGCCTGCATCAATGTGCCATAGATCCAGATAGTTTGCTTTCCCACTGGAGTGCTACCGAAATTGCCTTGGTGCAAGAATTGGCAGAACAGATTGGTATAGCGATCGCCCATACTAATTTGCGGGCAGAATTGGTCACAGCCAGCCAGCAGGCGGAAGAAGCTAATCGGATCAAAAGTGAATTTCTCAACAACATTTCTCACGAATTACGAACCCCCCTAAATAAGATTATTTGCAGTTTAAAACTCATCTTAGATGATATTGCCGATGATCCAGAGGAGCAGCTAGAATTTATTAATTATGCCCACCATTCTGCCTTAGATTTACTAAAATTAATTAATGATATCTTGGCAATTGGCAAGCTCAAAACCGATAAAATTCAGATGGATCTAGAACCAGTCAATTTAAATGACCTGCTCAACGATGTGGAACGCTGTATGCGTCCTCAAACCCAAGAAAGAAAATTAAATTTACTAATTCAAACTCCTACCTATAAAGCAATTATCTTGTATGCTAATTATCGCGGATTATTGCAAGTATTCTTAAACATTATTGACAATTCAATTAAATTTAATCGTGCAGGTGGCGGGATTACGATTAGCACCAAAGCCATTGAAAAAAAGTTGGTCGCTTTCAACCAAGAATTACCAGGGATGGTAGAAATAGCGATCGCCGATACTGGGATAGGAATGTCTCCCCACAAGCAAGAAAAAATCTTTAGCATTTTTACTAAAGGAGATGGTTCCAGAACCACTCCCCACCCCGGAACAGGAATTGGTTTAACCCTTTGCCAAAAATTAATTGAAGCCATGGGAGGAGAAATTAGCTTTTTCAGCCCCGGTGAAGGGAAAGGAGCCACCGTTACCTTTACTGTCCCCCTGTATCGCAAGAGCGATGGTTTGGGGTGATTGGGATTTTTGCAACAATTCTTAACGTTAGTAAGGTAGAAAAACAGCTAAGGTACTAGGCGTGGTGAAAACCACTAATAATCATATATATTGGTATCCCCGAACTAAAGTGACGGGGTTGACATGAGAAATCGATGCAAAATGCTTTAATGGTTCCCGTCCACTTAGATGCTCTACATCTAACCACCGATCGTCTTCTAGTTGAAGCGATGGCAGATTTTAGTCGCCTCCCTTATTGCGATCCTCAGCGGGATGTCAATCCTAATATCGCCAATATCAGCGAGGAGATTGTTTCTCAGCCTTTTCAAAATCAGAATCTGTACCTGAAAGCAGGCATCCATTTACATTGGGCATTGCCAGATGCCTTGACAAAAGGAATTCAGGTTAGGAATGACAATCAGCACACTGAAACTGTTTTTCCACCAGTTCCTAATCGTTGGTTAGTTACATGCAGCACCAAAGATAACCAGATTCAGAAGCAATGGGTAGTAGAAAGTGATTATCTCTATCCGGAAGAGAACGGGAGTCAGATGGGTAGTATTGCCTATCCTATTCAAGTAAAGAACAATCAGGATCAACCTTTTCGCTATTTGGGGCGAAAAGTACCTTTAGCTAATTGGCCCCAAAATGACCCCAATGCTGAATACTTACCATCCCTGACAGCTGTAGGTTATGGAGAACCAACTTTTGCAGCGTTTTATCCTAACTGTCACAGTGTGTTTGGCTTCTACGATGATGATTATACAGACAAAATTCCTGATGGTCTACAATACGATGTGATTGGCTGGTATAGTAACGAACAACAGGCTAATTTCCAAGATTTTCTGACCAAGCTGAGAAAAATTCTTCAACAGCAGGGAAATCAAAAAACCATTAACAATAAAACATTAATAGAAGAAGAATTTAAGTGGACATTGAATCAGGATCAACAAGAAACTTCAGAACCGTTTAGGGTTATTTGCTACGCTCGGTTAAAGTTTGCACCGAGTAATCAATCTAACCACCAAGCTTCTGTAGAAGTTTCTGTAGGCAATACAGGGACAGAAGCACTATCAGCCTATTTGGGACAAAAGATTGATAGCAATTACAAAGCAATAATTGAAGATCAGTTAGAAGCCCTCAACCTATTTTCTCGCCTCGAATATCGTCAGTTAGACATCACCTCCAAGTTCAAAGAGGCGCGACATGAGAAAGGCTTTAATGGCATTACTGCGGGGACGATATGGACAATTCGCTCAGAAAGTGTAGGCACGACAACAGCTAATGCTAAGGATGCCCACAATCAGAGACAAGTGACTTTACCAGATGATCTGGCTGATTTGCTCAATGAAGTTAATCTCAATCAACAAAAATATAATTGCGCGTTGCACGAGATTGAGTCAATGCGTCGGCAACTCTTTGCAGATTGGTATAAGTATATGCTGAGTGCCTATCCGCCGACAGGAAGCAAGGATCAATATCCCGATATCGATCAAGTCAAGCATTATATCGAGGTAAAGGGAATTGCACCTTTAAAAGCAAAACTGACAGCAACAGGAAATCTGGTGTTGTCAGCAGATGGTGCTGGCAAGATTGTGGGAGTTTCGGCGGGGAATTCCGACTCTACCTCTATCGCTTCTCAATTGGCTACGGCAATTAATCAGTTACTGCAAAAAATAACCGCATTCAATAAGCAAGAAGCGGTAAATCAGGCGAAAGCAAGTTACAGTCTCAAACAAATATCGAGTCCTCGTTACTGGCAACCCAAAGAGCCAGTGTTGCTGATGACTGGTGACGCTGTGAAAGCCACCACCAGACACGGACAAGATGGGCGGCAGGAGGATGGTTTACTAGAATGTCAAATTTTACAGAATATTCCCATCCCGATTGATAAAAGTAGTTTTTTGGCTATACACAATAAAATTAATGAGATAGAAAATAGCCAAAAAGTAGATAATTTTGCTTTTAGCAGTTGGGACAACCAACCTTGGAATCCTTTTTTACTAGAGTGGGAAGTGGAAGTTTTTCCCATTCGAGCAGGAAGTAATTACATGACTTACGACAATAATTATGACTCCGATTTTATTACCGATAACTATGTCCTGAAAGAAAATGAACCCGACCTTTCTGTACCGTCAGGAAAAGGAACTCTTGTTAAAGCCGCTAATGTTTATAGCGGTCGGAGTATTTTAACACCCCATGCCGGGATTAAACTCAAAGAGCAACTAGAAGTTTATTTACGCCAACAAATCCTGCCCCAATATTACGAAGCCAAGAATATTCCGAAGGAGCGGCAAATTGACGACTATCTCAGTAAGAATATTCCGGCAATTAGAGAATGGTATGAAGCACAAAAAACCTCATCTCTTAATACGCCAGAAAAAAAAGCTAAAGACCCCATTTATACTGCAATTCAAGCTTATCAAAGTCTGCTAACACTGAATTGTCTATCTCAATCTTTGGGAGGCTTTAACGAAGCTTTGTTAATGCACAAACAAACCTTACAGTTCCCCATTGCCGATCCCTTAGCATTTGCAGAGTATCGGTCTTTTACCGATGAAGTCAGGGATATGGTGCAACAAAGTATTCGCAGTGCGCCGGAACCTTTAAATGATTTTAATCCCATTCGTTCGGGGGTGATGAAAATTTTGCGCTTGCGGTTGGTGGATACTTTTGGACAGGTGAAGGACTTGGATGTTAGCAATATCATCACCACTGAACAGATGACGACTCCCGGAAGTTCCTATTTGGTAACTTTACCGCCGCGTTTAGTGCAACCCGCTCGCCTCAATTTCCGTTGGTTGTCTGCAAGTAAAGGGGAACAGGAAATGAATAGTCATCCAGCGACAACTCCCATTTGTGGTTGGATACTGCCCAATAATTTAGATAATAGCCTCGCGATCTATGATAGTATCGGTAAAGCTTTAGGTTCGATTAATCAGCAGGCTAAATGGGAGTCAGCACCAGGAAGCGATCGCCCAATTTCTTCTAATGATATTCCCGATGCCCATTTGCAAAAAGTAGTTAACTATTTAAGTCTTTCCCCAGACGAAACCAATGCAGACAAGATCCAACGCAAACGGGATTTTCTCAACAATTTCATTTCCGCTTTAGATAGCGGGTTAGAGAATATCGATCCCGAAAACTTTGCCCAGCATCAAAGTTTAGCCTTGTTAATGGGGCGACCAATTGCCGTAGTGCGGGCTTATCTCAATCTGGAGTTACAAGGGCTGCCTGCGATTAATCAAGATTGGGATGTATTTTGGCATGACTTCAGGCGAGATACTAGAGATACAGATAATTTTGAGCAAGTTAAAATTCCCATTCGCCTGGGGGAATATGAACAATTAAATGATGGTTTAGTAGGGTACTGGCAGGAAGAAAAA
The DNA here is from genome assembly GCA_936920195.1 of uncultured cyanobacterium. GTDB lineage: Bacteria > Cyanobacteriota > Cyanobacteriia > Cyanobacteriales > FACHB-T130 > CAKZHE01. The sequence continues at coordinate 6,604 of CAKZHE010000271.1, forward strand.
GATGCTCTGAGTGATGTATTTTATGCCCCTCAAAGCGACTCAAATGCAGTTAACGATCCTCAGATCAAATTTCATTCTTCGGACAATCCTTGGCACATCGATCTCAATTTAGCCAACGATCCTAAAATATTCACCATGCTCATCGATCCACGGGGTAAAGTTCATGCTACCTGCGGCATTTTGCCCACCAAGGCCATCGATATCCCCCCCGATCAGTATCAAAATTCCTTGGAGAAGATTGAGATTACTTTCCTCTCAACTCCTATTCTGACTGACTCGATTACTCAGAGTAATCCAACTAATTTGGACAAAAAGATTAATCTATTTTTACCAGTGGAAGCAGGTTATGAATGGTCATGGTTAGAAAAGGAACTAGGGCAATGGTCAACAATATCTGCGGACAAAATTGGTCAACCTAACCCTAAAGCCGTTTTCTCTGGAAAACAGGCAATCCGAGAAGGCTGGCTGAAATTGAGTCCAGCCCAAAACAATCAAAATTCAAACAGTTAACCAATCACAGAGGAATAAAAATCATGAGTAGTTCAAATGACAATTTAGTTCTGCACCTAAAATTGGATGCAATTATCCAAGATGGAGGGACAAATAAGCTGATCGATGTTTCTAGCCAAAAAAACAATTCCACCATTCAAGGCAATCTTCAAATTGTTGCCGATGAAACTTTTTGCAGTTGCTTAATTTTTGATGGCAATGATGCTAACACAGTTGTTTTACCTGCTGCCAGTATCCCCCCAGGCAATGAAATTACCGTTAGTTTCTGGGCTAGTCCTTCTTCTGTAAAAAAAGGAAATAAAATATTTTACGCAGGAACCTCCAAAGGAGACAGACTTTTCAATGTTCATTTACCTTGGTCGGATAAGAATATTTATTTTGACTGCGGATGCAATTCTGATGGCAGCGATAGTGATTATGACAGGATAGGTAAGCTAGTGCAACAAGGCGATTTTCAAGGTCAATGGAATCATTGGACGTTTACTAAAGATGCTGCTATCGGTGAGATGAAAATTTATCTGAATGGGAATCTTTGGCATAGTGATACAGGCAAAAGTAAACCGATTGTGGCAGCTAGTACAGTTAATCTCGGTCGTAATTATGATGGTAGAATCGCTAATATTCGGATCTACAATCAGGCTTTATCCTCCGAAGAAATTAAACGGGATATAGATAATGATTTAAGTGCGATCGCCTCTTTCAACAAAACCCATCCCCTTGATTTTAATCTGTATGAAGGGGAGAACAAAGAGCCAGTCATCTTCATTGAAAATGGGACGAAAGGACAAGAACTAATTCTAGAAATCGTTAATGATTCAGGACAAACGATTTATTTGCCACCAAATAGTGGTGGGGTGAGTAGAACTAATTACCATTTTGAGTTGAGGTTTAGACCAGATACTTTATCTCCCAACTCCTTGCAAAAACTGGCTTTGCAACCCAATAAAAACTGGAGTATGAGTTCCCCTGTGTCTCAGTCTGATGGTCTGGTTTCTCTATATTTCCTGAATACTAATGATCAACCGTTGTTGAATGCTAATCACACTGAATCTTTGACCATTCAGAACCTCAATGGTGCGGCGGCTGGAGGTGCGCGAACAACCAGAGCAGAGTTGATGTGTCCACAATTTACTTATCAGGGAGAACCCTTTAATAACTATTATCGAGAAAAGTCCCTCAGCATCGTTAGCCATCGGGGGAAGAAAAATATTCCTCTTCATGTGGGTTTTGTGGGGTCAAATCGAATTTTGAATGATGGTACTAGTCAAAACACATTGATTTTGCGAATTACAAATGTTTTGAAAGATCGGGCTATTCCCTTTAATCCAGCCAGTAGTGGCGATCAAGCTTCTAAGTTGATTATCTCTTTTGATACAGAGTTTGACTGGGCTTTGGGAACAACGGATCAGGTAGCAAAAATCACGATTTCTTCACAATCAAAAAAACAATCAAAAGATTGGCAGATTAAGCAGGACACTGAAGGTGAATCGCCTATATGGACAATCACCAACGATCAAGACACTGGATTAGCTGCGGGGCAGGTTGTTCAGTTAACGATTGACAATATCATTTCTTCTCTTTCTTCGGGCAATACCAATCTATATCTACGCTATGAGAATATTCCGGGTTATTGGGACGGGACTTTTATTTCTACGATAGAAAAAATGCCCATTTTGTATGATGACAAAGGCAATGTTGGCATTGGCACAACTAATCTAGATGGTAATAAATTGAAAGTACAGGGCGATACAACGATTGCTGGCAATCTAAATATTGCCGCAGGTAATTTAAATATTACCAATTCACCAGAAGACGCAGGCCAATTAAACATATTAGGCTGGGAGCAGGGATGGAATATCCAGGCCATGACACCAGGCAAGGATCTCTATTTAAACCGAGATTCAAAGCAAAAATCTAACGTGTATATTGGCGTAAACACTAAAGAACTTTTTGTGCGCGGCACCGATGGCAACGTCGGCATTGGCACGTATTCGCCGCGAGAAAAACTTCAAGTTGCCGGGAACGTCTACATATCAGGAAGCAGCTATCTGCAGTTTGATCACTCATATGGGAATGACGACGACGGCAAGATCGGCAATAGTCTATTTGCCCCAGGACTCAATCTTATTGGTATCAATAACGACGATACATTTCGTAAGGTGCAACTGTGGGGTGAAATTACGCAGGTGGAAAACTTCGGTACTAATACCTGGAGCGGTGACAACTGTTTCAACGGTAAAGTTCAAGTTAATTCCTTACAAATAGGCAGCACAGTGATTGGGGAAAAGGAGTTGCAGATTTTGCTCTCGCTGGCAGCGGGTGAACTCCAAGTTGACATATATAATACCGACCACCAAGAATATCTCTATGCTGCTAGTGATTATTTTGATTATGATACAAATCGCAGACGGGTCTTCACATGGAATACACAAGATGAACAAGTTGGGCAAGGGCGTTGGCGTTTGGACTTTCCTGGATCAGCTTCCTAGTGAGGTTAATAAGATCGATAAAATTACCGAACCAACTCAAGGAAAACCCATGTCTGACAGCGATCTGCTAACCGCAAAAACAATCCAACAATTCATAGAAAAGGTCAACGAAAATTATCATCTCACTCTCCCTACAGAGTTTCCTGAAGAAACTCCTCTGGGTAAAATATGGCAAACACCCGTTCACGTTACCCAAGGGAAGGAAGACCCGATTTTATACATAGCGAGAGGAGATCCTTTAGATTTTATCCCCTTTAAATTGGCAGAGCTATCCTTAACCACTCAAATTATTATCACCATTGAGAAAGGTTAATCAACTCAAAATACACTTCAATTCATTGATCTAGTTGAAAACAACATAGGAGCAAAAAACATGACAACATCTATAAAACTTGGAGTTGCTTTCGACCTCAATGGTCAAGCAATTGTCCTGCATCCTAAAGAGACGATCGAGCAAATTCAAGAAAACGGAATCGATCTGGAATTACCTGTTGAGCGTTGTCCCGTTAAACTTGGTCGAGTTGGTAATGGAATTAATAGTATTCTCTCCAAACTTGGCTCTTCAGAGACACTGGAAACTATAAAGCCAAAGCTACCTGACTTCCAACCTCTGCAAGATGCTTACGAAAAGGTAATAACTGCCAACCTCAATGTTGAGAAGTTTCATGTAAAAATTCCCGGTAGAATTCATGATGATGCAGTTGCAAAAGCACAAACTCAAGAAAATGCAAAAGCTGATAAGACATATACTGTTGGACTCTCTCTAACATGGGACATTGATGCAAACGCAAAGGAGACAGGTCTAACTTTGACCGGAATTTATTTTGAAATCAGTAATGAGTCAGCCCCAGTAGTACCAGCAGAAAAAACAGTAGAAGGAGAAGCAGCAGAAAAAACAGTAGAAGGAGAAGCAGCAGAAAAAACAGTAGAAGGAGATGCATAGGTAGCGCCCCCGTGCCTACCCGTTAAATTTGAACTCGTTCCCAGGCTGTGCCTGGGAACCGATATCCAGAGGCTCTGCCTCACTTGGCGCTCATACGAGGCAGAGCCTCTCAATGGGCATTCCCAGGCAGAGCCTGGGAACGAGTAAAAGCCTGGGAACGAGTAAAACGAGTAATGGTTTGAAACATTTGGAAATTGAGGGAGTTACCGAAATTGTCAGATAATAAAGTCACATTGCGCTATGGCGCTTTAGCAGAAATCAACGTTTCTGGGAAACCGATCAAGTTGAGATTGGAAGTAAGTAATGATCGGCTGACGGGAACTATTGTTCCCTCAGATCCACTCAAACTGAAAGACCTTATTAACGCAATTGAAACAGGCTTAGGGGATTTGATTCCTGATGATTTAGCCGTCAACCTAAAAGAGCTTTTTTTATTAATCCATAGTCCGAAAACCCCAGGAACAACATCAACACCAAAATATTTAATCAAGTTAGAACTGGGAACAAGTATTAATCTCTCTAATCTTCCCCTAGTTGGTAAAAGTTTTCCCGAACAGCAGTCGATTGGAATCAATGACCTCAAAATCCTCTATGCTTCTGAAGCATTTCCAAATAACGGGATTCCAGAACTCCCGCAAACTTTAAATAAAGGTTTAAATGTATCAGCCAACTTAAAATTTGGCGAAACCCCGCAAACTCTTGCCCTCCCCATTACCTCTCCAAGCCAACAAACACTTCCCGACTCTAAACCTTCCTCCCCCACTAAACCTTCCTCCTCCACTACACCAGATAATTCCAACAGCACCTCTTCGGATAACGCTCACTGGTACAAACTGCAAAAAAACTTCGGTCCTGTCCACTTTGAACGAGTGGGTGTAAAGTACCAAGATGCTGAGATCTGGTTCCTCTTAGATGCCTCCCTCTCAGCTTCAGGACTTAGCCTTAGTCTGGATGGACTTGCCTTTGGCTCTCCCATCAAGAAATTTGAACCTAAATTTGACCTCAAAGGCTTAGGTATCGACTATCAAGGCGGAGACGCATTAGAAATAGGTGGCGCATTCTTAAGACAACAAGTCACAAAAAATGGTCAAACCTACGATGAATACGATGGTGCCGCCATTATCAAAGTTAAAGCCTTTACCCTTTCTGCCATCGGTTCCTATGCCTACGTCAAGGGTCATCCCTCCCTCTTCATCTACGCCTTCCTCGACTACCCCATCGGTGGCCCTACCTTTTTCTTTGTCACCGGACTAGCGGCTGGCTTTGGCTACAACCGCGCCCTCAAAGTCCCCGCCATTGAACAAGTTGCCACCTTTCCCCTCGTCGATGAAGCCATTAATCCTGCCTCCAAGAACAGCGGCGCTAACAAACTAATTAAAGAACTGGAAAAACTACGAGAATATATCCCTCCCGAAAGCGGACAAATTTTCCTCGCCGTCGGAATCAAATTTACCTCCTTCAAAATCATTGATTCCTTCGTTCTCCTCACCATCGCCTTTGGCAATCGCTTTGAACTGAATATTCTCGGCTTATCCACCCTCCTTGCTCCCCCAGAAGTTGGTGCCACCCCCATCGCCGAAGTTCAACTTGCCCTCAAAGCCAGCTTCCTACCCGCAGAAGGTTTCTTAGGAGTCATCGCCCTACTGACATCGAACTCCTACATCTTCTCCAAAGCTTGTCATCTCACTGGGGGTTTCGCCTTCTATACCTGGTTTGCTCCCAACGAACATGAGGGAGATTTTGTCCTTACCGTTGGCGGCTACCATCCCCGCTTCAAAGTCCCCGCTCATTATCCTCAAGTCCCACGCCTTGGCCTCAACTGGCAAGTTAGCGATGAACTCCAACTCAAAGCCGATGCCTACTTTGCCCTCACCGCCTCTGCACTGATGGCGGGAGGACATCTGCAAGCAACTTGGAACAGTGGCGCACTGAGCGCCTGGTTTAACGCTGGAGCAGACTGCATTATTTCCTGGAAACCCTATTACTACGATATTTCCATTTACGTTGATATGGGGGTTTCCTACACTTTCCACTTCTTCGGTACTCACCACATTACTATCGAGCTAGGGGCAGATTTACACATCTGGGGACCAGAATTTTCTGGCACCGCTCATATCCACCTCTGGATTGTGTCTTTCACTGTCCGCTTTGGCAGTAGTTCTTCAACACCCCAACCAATTACATGGGATGAGTTTAAACAATCCTTCCTCCCTGCCGACAAGGATATTTGTAGCATTACTGTTAAAGATGGGTTAGTCAGGAAAGTCAATCCAGATGACGAATCAGATTTGGGGGTCATTAATAATAAACATTTCTGTTTAGTTACTAATTCAGTGATTCCTACTAAAAATTATCAACTAGGTAGTACAGCCACTTCCATTGAAGTTAAAGAAGCAAATTCAGAATTTGGCATTGGTTCAATGGCAATAACTGCGGAAAAACTAAAGTCAACCCATACCATTACCATTCAGAGAGAGGGAGATGATGTTCAAGAAGATTTTGCCTATGTTCCCATCTTGAAAAAAGCTCCAACTGGACTCTGGGGAGAATCTTTGACTGCTGACTTAAATGGCAATCAATTTATTGAAAATGCTTTATCTGGCTTTGAAATTAAACCTAAACAGCAGCCAAAGCCGGGAGAAAGTCATGCTATCGATCGCAGTGAGTTACAATTTAGCACCGATTTGATTAAGAATTCTTATAGCTGGGAAATTATCAAACCTTTTCAGGAAGAACGGGGTAAAGATATCCGTAGCAGTATTATAGATAAATCAGTCAACCAAGCCAGAAGGAATTTATTAAAAGCACTGACTTTAGATATTGGAGAAATTGATCTCAGTGCAGAAATTGCCGATCATTTCTTACTCTCGCCCAAAATTGGAACTTTAGCAACAAAATAATTATTGCAGGAGAAAAATGCCAGAAACTACTACGACCAAACCCACAAAAATCGAATTTATTGAGTACCATCAGCCAGCTTTAAAAGATGGTGACTATACGATTAGTATTGAGCAGAAAATTATTGCAGAAGAAATCACATCAGATAATGCCTTCGCTGTTACTAAAAATTTTTCTGTAGCCGGAGAACGCTTTGATTTAAACCCCACAAATATCCATGCGGTATTCCCCCCATCTGGGAGCTTAGGTGAACATTCCAACGTCCTAGCCCATATTATTCTTAATCGTAGTACCTTACCTTGGGAGAGAATAACAATTCCAATCAATGAAGGTGATAATGAGGAGACTAAGGAAGATAAGAAAAAAATTCCTTGGTTAGCATTGCTATTATTTGAAGCCGGAGAGAAGCCAGAACCCAAAATTATCACTATCCAAGAATTAAAGAATCCTCAACCTAATGCAGGTAAGTTCCCTGAAATTGTTAGCAAAGATGAAAAGCCCCCGAAAGATAAAGTCTTTTTGCACTTAGAAAGCGGACAACACGAAGGAGACAAATTAACCGTAATTGATGTTGAAAAACAGTTGTTGGATAAAATACTACCCGCCAAAGAAGATTTGGCATATCTCGCTCATGTGCGCCAAGGAACAGATACAGATGGGAAATTAGTTGGTGATGAACTAGCGATTATTATCGGCAACCGCCTACCGAAAAAAGGCAGTATTAGTACAGTCCATCTTGTTTCTATAGAAGGGCGTTATAACGATAATGGGTTTGATTTTCAGGGCGCAGGAGATCGGGACTATATTCGTTTAGTCAGTCTCAAAAGTTGGAGTTTTGCCTGTGTTGATGAGAAGCAAGACTTCAAACAACTATTGAAACATCTTAACCGCAATCCTAGTTCCCTAAGATTGCCAAAAGTTGATAATAGGGAAGCTGAAGAATATTTGTCAATGGGTTACCTCCCGCTACCCCATTTCTTGCGTCAAGGAAGTACAACATTTTCCTGGTATCATAGCCCCTTAATGACCGGAAATAACTCGGACACTTCCATTGCCCGACCCATCCGTGCCGCTGATGAGCTAGTGCGTTACAATCCCAATAACGGTATGTTCGATATTTCCTATGCCGCCGCTTGGGAATTAGGGCGATTACTGGCTTTACAAAGTAAAAATTTCTCCATCAGTCTCTACAACTGGAAACGCACCCACAGACAAGGCAATCAAATTCAGCAAGCTGAATTTTATTTGCCTTTCCACAACCAGCCCAATACGGCACTTCCCGATCAGATCGCTTTGTGGTTTAATAATTTAAGTCTTCTCAAGGGTGTACCCTTTAACTACCTGGTTCCTGATGAACAAATGTTACCCATAGAATCAATCCGGTTCTTTTGGGTTGATCCGATGTGGATAGAATGCTTGTTAGATGGAGCATTTAGTATTGGACGGGTCACTACATCAAATCATCAGCATGATAGGAGCCATCAACAAAATCCTGCTGCTAACCCTAACCAAACAGTCACTGGCTTTTTACTGCGCTCAGACGTAGTAGCAGGTTGGCCAGGTTTACTCGTTGATGGTTACCGCCAGGTGAGTGAGACAGAAACTGCTATTTCTGATAGCGATAAACTTGAACTGCTGCGGATGGAGAGGCTTTCAGCTAATGTTTTGATTTGCTTATTTCAAGGAGAAGTCAAAACAGTTGACATTCACCAAAAACCAGAAACCCTTCATTTTGGATTGGATACAGATGATCGGAGCCAAACCTTTTACAAAAGATTGAAAGACCAAGACGGCAGGCCATTGAAAGATCAAGACGACAAAGATATCGACATAAAGGTTAATCCAGATCCAGATACAAGAAAAATTGACATTAACAGTCTGGCGACAACCATAAAGGAGAAGGCAATATTTAATCCATTTACTTCTGCTCAATTTGCTTTAGAGATGATCGAAGGAGTGGAGAAGGTGAGATTTACGCTTCACTAATCTGTCAAACTAGATTTTGTCCAGCCAATATGGAAGGTTATGACTGAACAACTCAACGCTCGCGATTTATTTCGCGCTGCCTACGAAAACCGCTACACTTGGGACGAAAACTTTCCTGGCTACAGCGCTACCCTAGAACTGAAGCAGGGAGAGGAAACCTATACTGGACAAATTCGGATTTATCCAGATTTCAGTGTGGAACTGACAGGGATAGAAAATGAGGCAGTCCAGCAAAGCGTCAATGCTCAACTGCGAGATGTGGTAACGCACCGGAAGCGATCGCCTTTTGAACAAGTTCACCAACAGAACCAGTTTAGCTTGGGAGGGCAAGACGAAACTGGGGCGTTAGAAATTTTGGTGAATGGCAATGCGATGGGTTCTCACTACAAAATCCGGGGAGCCGAAATTTGCCATGTCAGCCGAGCAATGGGCAAAATGCTGTTTGAGATTGATACCCAAGCTACCCTAGATACTGGCACAGGTTACGTCCCCACCCGCTATGACGTGGTGTTTCGCAATACTGAAACTAACCAAATTGAGAGCGATCGCCAACAGGAAGACGATTACACCCAGATTGGCAACTACTACATTTTGACCCGTCAAGTGCTGCGATCGCGCTCCGCAGGTCAAGAAACAGTGACCGAGTTCAACTTCGGTAATATTAAACTACTAGAACCCGCGATCGCCGTGGTTTAACAGTCTAGGATGAGAGTAGCCATACCTAGCAATCCAGCCCAAGAGGTTTAAAATCGTGGAACTAACTGTACAGAACGTTGAAACTGTTTTGAATGAATTGCGCCCTTACTTGATGTCCGATGGTGGTAATGTGGAACTGGTAGAATTGGATGGCCCAATTGTGAAATTACGCCTCCAAGGAGCCTGCGGTTCTTGTCCTAGCTCGGCAATGACCTTAAAAATGGGCATTGAGCGGAAGTTGTGTGAAGAAATTCCCGAAATTTCGGAAGTTCAACAAGTCTACTAACAGTGGTAGATTGCCGGGAGGGAAAAAGCGATCGCTTTTTCCCCCTGCTTTAGGGCTATTGTCTGTAAAGTGTTATTTTTGCGCCTTTTATTCAAGAGTTATGTCTCATCCCCTCTACGTTGCTTTTATCTGGCATCAACACCAACCCCTTTATAAAAGTCGGACGGGAGGCCAGTATCGTTTGCCTTGGGTGCGGCTCCACGGAACCAAAGATTATTTAGATCTCGCCCTATTGCTAGAACGCTATCCCAAGTTACATCAAACTATTAATCTTGTGCCTTCCTTAATTGAACAAATTGAGGATTATGTGGCAGGAACGGCAATTGATCCCTATCTGGCAGTGGCATTAACCCCGGCAGAACGGCTCAATAACCAGCAAAAACATTTTATTGTGCAGCATTTCTTTGATGCCAATCACCATACCCTGATTGACCCCCACCCCCGCTATCGGGAACTCTATTGGCAGCGGCAAGACAAGGGACAAGCTTGGTGTTTGAAAAATTGGGGCATCGGGGAATATGCAGATTTGCTAGCTTGGCACAATTTGGCTTGGTTTGACCCGCTGTTTTGGGATGACCCAGAAATTGCCCAATGGTTGAAACAAGGAAAAGGTTTTAATTTAAGCGATCGCCAGCGCATTCATTCCAAACAAAAAGAAATTATGGCGCGGATTCTGCCCCAACACAAGCAGATGCAAGATGCCGGACAATTGGAAGTCACTACTACCCCTTACACCCATCCAATTTTACCCTTGTTGGCAGATACGGATGTGGGACGGGTGGCAGTGCCGCAAATGAACTTACCCCAGAAGCGTTTCCAATGGGCAGAAGATATCCCGCGCCATTTGCGAAAATCTTGGGAAATGTACCAAGACAGGTTTAACCAACCACCGCGAGGTTTGTGGCCTTCGGAACAGGCAGTCAGTCCAGAAATTTTACCCCACATTGCCAGCCAAGGATTCAAGTGGATTTGCTCCGATGAAGCCGTGTTGGGATGGACGCTGAAACACTTCTTTCATCGGGATGGAGGGGGAAATTTATTTGAGCCAGAATTTCTCTATCGTCCCTACAAATTAGAAACTGCCCACGGTGATGTTTCAATTGTATTCCGCGACCACCGCTTATCAGATTTAATTGGTTTTACCTACGGGGCAATGGAACCCCAGCGAGCCAGTGCTGATTTAGTGGGACACTTAGAAGCGATCGCCCATTCCCTCAAACAGAAGCAATCAGACAATACTACCGCCCTAGAATCGCCGTGGTTAGTCACCATTGCCCTAGACGGGGAGAACTGTTGGGAACACTATGCCCTCGACGGCAAGCCCTTCCTAGAAGCCTTGTATGAAACCCTCAGTCGCCATAATGAGATTAAGTTAGTTACCGTATCAGAATATCTCGAAAAATTCCCAGCCGAAAAAACCATTCCCCTAGAAGAATTGCACACTGGTTCCTGGGTAGATGGTAGTTTAACCACTTGGATTGGAGATCCCGCCAAAAATCGGGCATGGGATTTGCTCGCCGCAGCACGGCAAATGTTAGCCAACCATCCCGAAGCCACCGAAGAAAGCAATCCCGAAGCTTGGGAAGCCTTATATGCCGCCGAAGGTTCCGATTGGTTTTGGTGGTTTGGCGAAGGGCATTCTTCTAACCAAGATGCCATCTTTGACCAACTATTTCGCGAACATTTGTGTGCCATTTACCAGGCATTAAATGAACCCATGCCCTCGGAACTGCGAGATCCGGTAGAATTGCATGAAACTCAAGGCGACAGAACTCCCCGCAGCTTTATTCATCCTAATATTGATGGTGTCGGTGACGAGCAGGACTGGGATAAAGCCGGACGAATTGAAGTTGGTGGTTCCAGGGGAACAATGCACCGTAGCAGTGCTATTCAACGACTGTGGTATGGATTAGATCACCTCAATTTTTATTTGCGCTTAGATTTTCAAACCGGAATTTTACCAGGCAAAGGTTGTCCGCCAGAATTACATCTATTGTGGTTTTATCCCAACCGGGAAATGTCCAATAGTCGAGTCCCATTAGAAAATGTCCCGGATGAGTCGCCAGTAAATTATCTCTTCCACCACCATCTAGGCATAAATTTACTCACCAAAACCATTAATTTTCAAGAAGCTGGCGAAAACTGGCAATGGCATTCCCGCGTCAGTAATGCTCAAATCGCCATCGACAAATGTTTGGAAATCTCAGTCCCCTGGGCAGATTTACAAATGCCCCCGGATTATCCCCTGCGACTAATTTTGATTTTGGCAGAAAATGGTAAATTTGCCAGTTATTTGCCAGAAAATACGCTAGTACCCATTGAAGTCCCTTAGTTTTGAACTTCACAAAAAAGGCTATCAAGCCTAAAGTGTTATATATGAGGATTAAACACCTAAAAGTTGAAAACTTTAAATCTCTGGTTGAGTTTGAATTGCCTTTAGCAAAGTTTAACTGCTTAGTTGGACTGAATGGTTCGGGGAAATCAACAGTATTACAGTTCTTTGATTTTTTATCTCAACAATTTAGAGGAAATCTGGACGATTGGTTAAGCAAAAGACAGTGGAAAGCGTCTGATATTAACTCAAAATTAATTCGCAAAAATAACATTGATTTTGAAGTTTCACTTCTCCATGAAGATGTTGAGATTAAATGGTCTGTGAGCTTTAATCGTCAAGCATTGCGTTGTACTTCTGAACGGATAACTTGGAATGACAATTTAATTCTCAGAGTGGAAGATGGAAAATATACTATTTGGGCTTTGAATAAACAAGAGCGTAAATTACCTGTAACTATTCCATTTGAGTATCAAGGATCTTTACTTTCACAGATTAAAGAATCTCAATTAACTAGCGAGATAATTGAACTCAAAAGATTTTTTAAAGGCTTACATTCCTTAGATCTTTTAGCTCCTGAATTGTTAAGACAACGAACGCGAGATACCAATAACAGTTCCAATAACAGTTTGGGTTTAGGTGGGGAACGTCTATCAGCATTTTTGTATGAAATAAGTGAAACAAAACGAGACGAAATTCTCGGAAAACTGTCTCAAGCTTATCCACAACTCAAGCAGTTTAATGTATCAAAAATGGCTTATGGATGGAAAAAAATTACATTTCAAGAAAAATTTACCAATACTGAATTAAATACAGAAGCGCGGCATATTGCTGACGGCTTTCTACGGATGTTGGCAGTTTTTTCTCAACTCTCTCAAGAGCAAAGTTTTTTATTATTTGATGAAATCGAAAACGGGATTAATCCAGAATTAATTGAATTTTTGATCGATAGCTTAGTTGAAGCCATTCCACAAATACTTGTCACTACTCATAGTCCAATGGTTTTAAACTATCTTGAAGATAATGTGGCGATTGAGGGTGTTATCTATCTATACAAAAAACCTAATGGCGCAACCCAAGCCGTGCGTTTTTTTGATATTCCCTCAATGCGCGAAAAACTGACTGTTATGGGTCCAGGGGAAGTTTATGAAGATACCTTATTAACTAAATTATATGAAGAAATTTCTATGCTAAATAATTCGAGGTGAATTTGAGATGTTCTTATTGCTAAGTGGAGAAGGTGCATCTGATATAGGTACTCAAGATAATGAAATTGGGCCGATGACTAAATTCGTTGATATTTGGGTTAAGCAACACATCCATTATTCCTTAATTGATATAAAACAGTATAGAATTGTTACCGAACAAGCCCTATCTGAAGTAGCAAAAAAACTCAAGCCGCGGCCAAAAACAGGGAAAAATCATCCACGTGAAACTCGTTTGTTTTATAAGAATGCCAGAGCTTTAGCCATATTAGCTAATAGAGAAAGCACGGAACGCAATCTACCAGTAATAGTAGTTTTGTTTAGAGATGCGGATGGTACTAACAGTTCTAAAAGAGGAGAATGGCAACATAAAGTACAGTCCATGTTGAATGGTTTTCAAGAAGAAAATATCTTGTATGGTGTCCCAATGATTCCTAAACCCAAGTCTGAAGCTTGGATTTTGTGTGGTTTGCGTAACAATTATCAAAACTGCCAACAACTTGAAAATGAGTCAGGTAATGATGCTTCACCTAATTTATTGAAACAACAGCTAGAGCAACATCTGGGCGAACGAGCCACAAGAGTATTGCTTAATGAAAAAATTGATGAAGGACTATTAGATATTCGTAGGATTGTAGATATGCCTAGTCTCACGGCATTTAAGAATAGATTGCGTGAGGTGTTGGTTGATTTACTACAAACCCAAGCCTAAAAATTAACTAAAGCCTGTGGAGGGGATGTAAGTCGATCTGGCAAAACCTCGGTTTTGCGCTTACGCTATCCCCGTTGAATCAGGAAGCCAGCGCTCTATCGCCTAGCGATGAGCGTCTGGTAGTTCACGAGTAATTCGATAATTTCAGCGTGTTGCCTGCCTTGATGCCCGTCTTCTGCCATACCTAATTTGGCATATTCCAACACATTGTCTAAATCGCCCACAGTCAAATTAATTTCAGCTCCGGCTTGAATTAGTAGTTGGACTAAATCCAAATATCCTTCATAGGCAGCACTGAGCAAGGGGGTTAAATCACCTTCATTGGCGCGGAGGTTGACATCGGCTCCAGCAGCAATCAGCATTTGAGCAATTTCATAATTGCCGTTTTGGACTGCTTGACATAAAGCGGTGGTTTCTTGGCGCAAATTAACATTGGCTCCAGCTTGAATTATGGCTTGAACTTCGGTAATATTACCTTGTTCGGCAGCTTTAATTAAAGCGATCGCATCCATTCCGGTAGCATCAGCCCCAAGCTCTTGCAGCAATCGGACAATTTTGCGATACTTCTTGGCTGTAGCTCGCATCATGGGGGTATTGCCACTATTATCCCTAGTATTAAGATTGGCTCCCACCGCAATTAAAGCTTTAATGGCATCTTCATAACCTGCGATCGCTGCATACATTAAAGCAGTATAACCTTGTTGATTTTTTAAATTCACGCTGGCTCCGGCATCTGCCAACATTTTAATGACTTGAGCGCGTTTCCCTGCGGCAAAAAAGCTACCTGCTACTTGCATTAAAGCGGTTTCCCCATTCGGTTCATCATCTTCTTCGCTGAGAATATCTAAATCCACTCCGGCATCAATTAAAACTTGCAATACTGGTAAATGAGCGTAGTGAGCCGCATACATCAGCGCCGTTTGCCCATTGGCTCCAATAGCATTAATATCTATTCCTTCCGCAATGGCAGCTTTAACTAAGTTAACTTTGCCCTCCATCGCCGCTTCAATAAATTTTTCCACCGCTTGATTTTGCTCTCTTTCTTTCCGCTTAATGCCTTTATCAATCTCTTTTTCCCCCCGTTGCCGAATATCCTCACTAACTAAAGGATATAAAAAGTCATAAACTATCTTTTGTCCCCCGGCAGCGGCTCGCAGCAAGGCAGTATCTCCAGCACCCCAAGCATTCACATCGGCTCCCGCTGCCACCAATAATTTGACTACTTCCAAATAACCGCAGTACGCCGCTGTCATCAAGGCAGTGCCGCCATCTTCATCGGCTTGATTGACATCCGCACCAGCCGCAATTAAAACTTTAATCACTTCAATATGTCCTCGACTGGCAGCTTCATCCAGGGGAAAAAAATCAAATCCGCGATGCAAATCTGCTCCCGCCGCAATCAAGGCGCGGACAATTTCCGGGTTGCCTTGATGAGCGGCAACTTGTAAGGGGGGAGTATCGTACCAAACTTTGGGATTGACTTCAGCTCCCGCTGCTAATAAGATTTTGACAACTTCTAGATGATTTTGGGCGATCGCGGCAATTAAGGCGGTATCTTCGCTACCAGGTTCGGTTTCTGTGGCTAATTCTGCCTCTGCCAAAAGATTTTCACTCCCAGGCGCGGAAAAAGTCTGCACAAATTGTTGAAATCCCGCATAAAACTCCTTGGCTTCTGCCGGAGCCTCCCCCAAAACCTCGTTCATCATCGCGCCTAGACTGGCGCTGCCGGGGGTTGATGGGGTAGAAACTGCTGGTTTGAGTTGTGGAATTGGGGCGATTGCTGATTTGGCATGAATATCTGCCCCAGCTTGCAACAATAACTTGACTATTTCCACATTTCCCAAGCTTGCCGCTAAGACTAAGGGGTGTTGCTTTTGAGCATCTTTACTGTTAGCGCTTACCCCAGATATTAATAACTGGTAAACTTGCTCAAAGTCTCCCGCTTTAATGGCAGCAAATAATTTCTGGATTTTTTCTGGTGCGATCGCAGTCATTCCGATTACCCTCTTGGCTTCCTAACCATAGGTTTCCCGAATACAAAAATATTTTTCAATCCACTGATTAATATTACTTTTCGGAATATAGTGTCAATGACTTCTATTAAACTGGTTAAACTGGTTCCTAGGCTCTGCCTGGGAACCGATATCGAGAGGCTCTGCCTCGGCTGTTGACTCTGCGAGTTTTTGGACGATATTATTCATGCAATAACTATGTCAGCAGAATGAGTCTAAATCATTGACACAAATCTGTATCTAGTAGGGTGCGTTAGCGGCAGCGTAACGCACCGTTAACTGGTAGGCGGTGCGTTACGCTATCGCTAACGCACCCTACCAATACTCAGAAACTGCATGAACAAAAAAACCTAAAAAGGTACAAAGTCAACAGCCTAGGCAGAGCCTCTCAATGGGCATTCCCAGGCTCGATACTCCATTCTTTGTGCCTTGGTGGTGTCAGATCGTAAATGAAGAGTAGATAGCACCCAGGAAAAGCAATTATCCCTAAGATAAAACAAAACCCTGGAACTTGGTAAAAGTCCCAGGGCTTGTTACTGGTTAATTTGGTAGCGGGAAGTGGATTTGAACCACTGACCTTCGGGTTATGAGCCCGACGAGCTACCAGGCTGCTCTATCCCGCGCCGCTGTTTTTATTATAACCATACATTTACGAATTTGGCAACTATAACATTGATAATTCTCCTAAAACTTCTAAACGCTTGAATTGACCGAGGATCATGAACGATTCTGATAGGGTTTCAGCCACTGTGGGGGTAATCCAGCCCATTTGCTTCAGCAAGTGGATGGCAACGGCATATTTAGCACGCTTGGCTCCATCCAGGACTTTAATTGCCAAACCCATACCTTCACCGACGCGCCCAATGCACTGAATCCCTTCGGCTCCAGACTTACTGACGATCTCCCCCTGGGTGAGCTTCATCAGTTCGGTATCAAATTCTCCTTCCCCTGCCACCATGACGGGATGGTGAGTCATGGCTCGGACAATTCTTTCCATATCTAAATTGTCGCCGGAAGCTAGTTGGGCGTAGAGTGTTGCCATTTGTCCTAGTTGCAGGAAATAGGTGGGTGCGCCACAATCATCGCGGGCGCTGATAAATTCTTCGGCAGGCATTCGTAACAGTTCGGCGACTTTGGTCAAAATTAGTTTTTGGACGGGATGACTGCGCTGCAAATAGGTACTGAGGGACCAATTGCATTGTTGGCAAATGGCTAGCATTCCGGCGTGTTTGCCAGAGCAGTTATATTCTAGGGTACTGCGTTTGCCGGGGGGAATGGGGCATTGTAAAGCGGAAGGATCGATATCGCAGCGCCAGAGAATATTAAATACTTGTCGGGCTTGTTCTACTGTCCCCCGATGGGAACTGCAAATAATCGCTAAGTCGCGGTCAGAAAGATTGTAGCGTTGGAGAGTCCCAGCAGCGGTAACAGCGAGAGCCTGAAAGGGTTTGAGGGCGGAGCGGGCAAAAAAGGCGGTTTCTGCATTACCTGCCACGGAGAGAATTCGTCCTCGGTTGTCGCTGACAACTGCTTGGACGCGATGGGTGGATTCGCTGATGCCTTCTCGCAGCAATCGGACTTCTAGTTCGTGCGCTTGAGTTCGTTTGCCCCTTGTCATCGGTGGTAGGTAGT
The DNA here is from genome assembly GCA_936920195.1 of uncultured cyanobacterium. Classification (GTDB taxonomy): domain Bacteria; phylum Cyanobacteriota; class Cyanobacteriia; order Cyanobacteriales; family FACHB-T130; genus CAKZHE01. Next base: position 24,305 of record CAKZHE010000271.1, read on the forward strand.
AAGTGGTTGGTGGTGGGTGAATTCAAAATGGGAAATTCCACGCCATCGCCCCTAGACAGAATAGCAAAGCTAATAGTCCAAAGGTAAGTCTGAGGCGCTGGAGAATGGGTTGAACTTGATAGGTAAACAGTAAGCGATCGCGTGCCAGAACTTCTGGGGGTTTTGTCCAAGATTGCCCATCATACCATCCCGATTCTTCATAGAAGATGGTGGCGCGGGATAAGCGATCGCCCACATAAGCCCAACCTAAATAGAGTCTTAGACAGATTAACACTACTCCTAAACTAGCGCCAGCGCTACCACTGAGGAGAAAATGCCCAAGTTCTTTTTTGGGGGGAAAACTGGCGGCAGCAATTGGTCCAGCGATTAACCAACTCCAGAGCCAAATCCAAATTAGTTTCGCGGCATAGCTGCGCCAATCCAAGTTTCCCCAGCTAAAAAACCCGGAGTTTTGCAATTCCTGGTATTCATTGATTGGTTGCTGTTCGCTAGGAACTGGGCAAGCTGAAACCGAAGAGTTCATCATTCTAGCAAGGGTTGACCTGTCAAAAAATCAATTCTTTCTGCGTGTCCCCAGAACGCCTCTAGGTTGTAAAAATCTCGTTCCTGGGGCATGAAAATATGAATGATCGCATCTCCATAATCCTGGACAATCCAACTGGCTTCGGCTTTACCTTCCACTCGCAGGGGCAAGCGATCGCATTCTTCTGCTACTTTATCTTCAATTGCTTGGGCGATCGCCCGGACTTGCGCCCTGGAAAATCCCCCCACCATTAGAAAATAATCTGCTAAATAGGATACCTTTGTTACCCGCAACAGAATAATTTCGTGTCCTTTCCGCTCATCTGCGGCCTTTGCCGCTGCGATCGCCAGTTCCTCACTGGTGGCAGATTTTGCCGGACTGGAAGTAACTAAATCTGGGATAGTCGGGGAATGAAGTTGTAAAATTTCTGACATTAATTTTTTAGTTCCTGATGCGATCGTGAATCGAGCTTGTCCCTATTCTACTGATTTTTGGAATTAAGTTTTGAAACATTTTGGCTACCCACCTCTTCTGGTTCCTGGCTCCGCAATTCTGTCCGCAGGTGCAAACCCACAAACAATTGTTCGTAACGATCTAATGCCAATTCGTAGGCGTATTTCTCTTCGGCACACTTCCGACCTTTTTTGCCCAGTAACTTAGCTTTCTCTGGATGCCAATATAAATCTAGAATGGCCTCTTTCAGGGCTTCTGGGTCTTCTGGGGGGACTAAAATGCCGCCACCACTTTGCAGAACGGCGCTAGCGGCTGTACTGTCGTTGGGAATGGACGCAATAATTGCCCGCCCGCTCGCTAGCAATACTTGAATTTTGGAGGGCATATTAAAGGAACTCATGTTCTCTTTTTGGACAACTAGGGATACATCCGCTGCGGCTAACATTTCTGGTAATTCTTCGCGGGGTTGAAACGGCAATAGTAAGACGTTATTAGCATTGTGTTCTTGGCAGGATTTTTGGAGTTTTTTCAAGGCATCTTCTTCGCCCACAATTACAAAGGCAATATCAGCAAAATCTCGCAAACGAATTGCGGTTTTGACCACAGTTTCTAGCCCTTGAGTCAGGCCAATATTGCCAGAGTAGAGAACAACAAATTTATCTTCTAGTTGGTAGGCTGTCCGAAAATGATTGGTGGTTCTATTCTGTTCAAAACAAGTAATAAAATTAATATCCACCCAATTAGGCATGACAGTAATTTTGTGTTTAGGAACGCCCTTTCTCAGTAAGTTATCCCGAAAGCCTTCCGAAATCACACTGATTTTGGTGGCGGTTTGGTAAGCAAATTTTTCCAATCCTTGAAAAACTCGAATTAACCATTTGTTTTTCAGCACGCCTGTCCGGATGGCGGCTTCGGGTAAAACATCTTGGAGATTTAACACCACTGGACAGCGGTGCAACCATCCCAGCAGGGCAGCAGGCACTGAAACGGGTAAGGGGGGTGATGTGAGCAAAATCACATCAGGGCGATCGCCCCTCAGCGCATGAACTAAACTGATCATGACGAAACTAGCATCCAATAGCACTCTATCCAATAATTTTGGGTGAGGGCGCACTCGCAGATAGTTGCGCTGGACTGCCACGCCGTTGATTTTTTCAGTCATGTATAACTTGCGCTGATATTTAGGGTAAATCCGTCGTTCTGGATACCAAGGCATTGCGGTTACTACTCGAACTTCGTGTCCGCGCCTCACAAGTCCTTCTGCCAGTTCTGTCATCAGCGGGGCAATACCAATCGGTTCGGGGTAGTAATTGTAGGAGTAAATGAGTATACGCATATACCTCAGTCTAAGCAGGTTTTTGGATGCGCTGTCAATGAGCCTTGGGTAGATAGCAGTGCGCGGGAAGTGAAGAGGATTGATCTCCTCCTGATTCCAATATGGCTCATTAACTAGAATTCCCCCATATAGGGTTTTGATGGCTTTATCCCGCCTGATATCGGCATAGCTTGCGATTGAGAGCAAAAGATCTCGTTGAGATCCGCTCGCGACGATTAAATTCTGCCCGCAGAGTATTAACTATATTTAGATCTGGCACTACTTTTTAATGTTAACTGCATTTCCCTAGAATTGAAAACTAGCAAATTTTCTAAATCAAATCTACTATTGATAGGCAATAGAAAATCTACTGAGTTCAATACTCAGTGGATTTTAGAGTGTTTAAGAGTTTTCCTTTATAGCATGGATTTGGTTAGCTACGTACCTCCGCTAACCCGCCTTATATCCCACTGGCTTCAGCCGTGGGATATAAGGCGATTTCTATAAGTCCAATCGCCAAACTTCTGAGATCAGGATCGAGCCAGATAGATCTCCAGAGGCTACTTACTAAAGATGCTGACGAGGACTTCTACAAGGGCATTCCGCTGGGAGCGATTCAGACTGCGAATGGCAGCGCGATCGCCATCCACAGGATTTGGTTGTAAATTTTTATGACCAGGATATTTGTTGTCCACGATGGGTTCGTTTGCCCCCAGATAGTCGGCAAGGGTGAGTTTCCAATCGAGGCGAAATTTGGCGGGACGATTTTTGATGTAGACGTGATAGCGGGTTAAGCGCAGGGCTAAGGTATTTTTGGGGTCAACTTGCCCGGTTTCCTGGTTAGTATATTGATTTTCTAGGGGAAAATCTGGCAGGCGCTGGTAAACTTGCTCCCAGACATTTTCTGGGCGCACGGATTGGGCGATCGCTGGTAATGGGGCGATCGCTGTGGAAAAATAAGCTAGGCTAGCACAGGCTAGGATTACTAAGGCAAAAAACTGGACGAGCCGCCAGTTTTGGCCTTTGAAAATGGTTTTGAGGGAAGGAAATATCTGTCTATCGTTCATAAGAACCCGCCGGATGACTGCAACTCACTGTCTTTAGACCTGAGAGTGTCGATTTCCGGCTCAATTGTTCCCCATTCGCCCTAGTCGCCAATAATTTCTGGCTGACTCATCTCATCGGACATTTCCATAATTGCCCGCAATACTGGCTTCATCATTGGGTCATCAATATTGTCAAAGTCTTCGTAGCGGCGGCGCTTGGCACGGTTTGCCACTTGCACTGTAATCCGGTAGCGATTGGTAGCAGCGCTGACTAGCTCCTCTGCCCGGTACATAATCTGAGTGGTGTCAAACTGAGTGTGCTTGTGGATCATAGGGCGATGGAATTTTGACATTTCATTTAGTTTAACAGTTGTTTTGCAAATTGCCGATTTATGCGCTATACTAGGTAAGCCTGTGAGAAAAGCAGGAAAAAACGGGACGTAGCGCAGCTTGGTAGCGCACTACTTTGGGGTAGTAGGGGTCGTGGGTTCAAATCCCACCGTTCCGATTCAGAAAACCCTTTATAAATAAGGGTTCCATCCACTGGGCGCAACCCGTCCCAAAATCCTAGCCTATAACAATCTATAACAGTTTGTCGCGATCTTAGGCAACCATTGGCATAGAATTGGGATTCGCCAAATGGCGAAAGCGGCGCAAGGAATATAGTCAATATCTTTCAATGATTGCTCTCACCCCCAACCTAGGCTGTTGACTTTGCGAGTTTTTGAGCAATTTATTCATGCAATAACCGTGCTGCCCTTCAAAAGGCAGGGCTGTTTCACGCTAAGGTTCAATTTCCGATCTTTGGCTTTTCAATGCCTCTCCCAGTGGGCAAAACC
>CAKZHE010000272.1 GCA_936920195.1 uncultured cyanobacterium
GCCTCGGATGACAAAGCGAGGCAGAGCCTCGCGATTCGGTTCCCAGGCAGAGCCTAGGAACCAGTTCAAGGGGAGTTATAATATCGAACAGGTTTATTGCATGAATAAGATTGCTTAGACGCTTTCAGAATTTAAACCTATTTTTATGACTTTAACAACCGCCAAACGCTTCACCATAGAAGAATACCATCGTCTCACCGAATTGGGATTTTTTGCAGCAAGCGATCGCCTTGAACTGATTCGCGGAGAAATTGTGAATATGGCAGCGAAAGGAACTGCTCATACTACCTGTTGCAGCAACTTACTCGAAGAATTAGCATTGCTGCTGGCAGGGAAAGCTAAATTACGCTGCCAAGATCCCATTACTTTACCAAATCATCATAGCGAACCAGAACCAGATTTTACCATTGTCCAAAAAAAGGCTGATAATTACCTTTTGGCTCATCCTCTTCCTGCCGACATTCTGCTGATTGTAGAAATTTCTGATTCTACACTCAAATATGACCGAGAAATCAAATTACCCTTGTATGCCGAAGCTGGCATTACGAATTATTGGCTCTTTAATTTAGTTGACAACCATTTAGAAGTCTACAGTCAACCTCTACAAGAGTTGAATGGTAACTTTACTTATCGCCTGAAAGAAATCTTTTTGCCAAATCAACAGATTGCCCTGCCCAACTTTTCAGATTTACTTCTGGATTTATCGAAAGTCTTTCCTCAACTCGATCGATGATTGCGAACTTTGGAATTAAAAGCTAATCACTTTAATTCCAAAAATAACCCTTTTGTTGCGCGTCTTTTTTCAAAACACCAACATAGTTATTTTGGAAATGGTCATAGCCATCAATTTTCCATTGAAACCAACTAATCCCCAATCTTTCCATTGTTTGCACGCCAAATAACTCTCCATCCATTGATTCGGTTTTTTGGGCATCTGGGTCTTGAATTGTCACTTTAGGAGGGAAATTTCCCTCGGTATTAACGACTGGATATTTTGCCATTAAGTCTCTAATATCTTTGCTGGAACCTCCAGTAGCATAGGGATGAAAACCAATGGAAGTATTTGACCAATCAATTCCCAGTTGATTTAAATCGTCGGCGACAACCTTCATGGTTCTGGGATTGCCAAACGTGGTAGTATTGGCAAAACTCAACATGATAATGTGAGTATTCGGAGCCTTGGAACGAATTAAGTCATAGAGGGTTTTTTGATCTTTGAGATAAGGATCTAATCTGAAATCGCTGGGAAACCAATTGCCGCCATTTCTATCGCTGACTGGTTCGTTGGCAATTTCATAAATGACATGGGGGCGATTTTTATAGCGGGGGGCAACTAGGTTCCAAAACTTGGTAATATATTTGAATGTAGTTGGGCAAACAATATCTTTGCCTGCTTGTTGGGGATTGCGGGGTTGGCAGTCTTGATATTTGCCGACATCGTGGTAGTTAATCACTGCATACATTCCGTATTGAGCCGCTAAATCAACCACGGCATCTAGATGATCGAGAAAATCTTTGGTATCCTGGGATATCTCTTCTCGATCTTTGGCATTCTCGGCAATCAGTTTCATGGCAATATAGCCTTCCGAACGCTGCCAAGGATCGAAGGCAATAATCCTCACTGCATTAATGCCATTTTCCCGCATTTTTTGCCAATAGGTAGGTTCGCGGGTATAGCCCAGAAGATTAATTTGTCTGGCATATTTAAAAATCCAGGCGGCTCCGCCTCGGAGTAGCTTATTCTGGTCAGTAACGATGGTTTTGCCGTAACCTTTCAGGTTAGCTATCTGCACTCGCCCTGGGGGACCAGATTGGGCGACTGACGCGACATTTTTTGGAGCTATTTTGCCGGGGAGAAGGAATAGCAGCGGCAGGAGGAGGAAACCGAGGATAAACAGTAATATATAGCGTTTGGGCATGATTAACCTCTGGAAATCTTGGTTATTTAAGCAATATGAATCGTCGGTTTCGCCAGCAACGCCCATCTTTAACTCGGATTGTAAAGCGGAAATTGGTAACTTTCCAGTTAGGGCAAGAAAAGTATGCGATCGCCATTGAACGAGTGCAGCGGGTATTACATGAGTTTACCCCCCAAGGGGTGCTAACTAGCGGTCAAAGTTTAATGGCTGAAGGGGGTCAACCCATTACTATTGTAGATTTGGCAACTTTCTTTGTGAGTAGCGAAGAACTGCGCGATTGGGCGAAGCCCAGCGCTAAAAGCGATCGCCATTATCTGATGATTTGTACTCTGGCTAACCGAGAAATCTTTGGGATTCCCGTGCCAGAAATTCCCAAAGTTGTAGAAGTTCTGGAAACTGAATTTAGTGAAGTTCCGGCACTGTATCGGCAGGGCAATTACCCCGCCGCGATTGAAAAAATCATCTGTTTGCCGGAAAATCAGGTAATCTTTTATTTAAATATAGACCTGTTGTTTTCAAAGACAGTCGCTAATGGCAGTGGGATTTAATTGATCTACCTTTAGAGATGGGCAAAAAAATCTGCACCGAGGAGCGATCGCTTGTCTAATTGCCGATTAATTGCTTCAGCGGCGGCAATGCCCGATTGCAAAGCACTTTCCACTAACCGATCTCCACACCAATCCCCAGCACAAACTAATGGTAAAGGATCTGTGGTACTTAAATAATCTTGGTTCAAAGGACGGCTAGGAAAAGCGTAGCGCCAGCGGTGAATTTCAAACCATTTGGGAGTTGCCAACCAAGGTGCTAATAATTGGGCAGCTTCCGCCAGGATCATCCGAGCGACTGCATCTAAATCTGAAGTTTCTAGATGTTTTTGGGCAAATTCCGCCGTACTTTGGAAGACAAACACCGGAATTTCGCTCTGGGGGCGCTTGCTGCTATCCAACCCAACCCAAGCCAGATTGCCATGACTGATCTCACAAGTTTGCCATGAAGGTAGATTTAGGGCAGTTACTTTGTAACCAGCCATGACACTGAAACAGGGATGAAACTCAACTGCATCTAAAGCGGCTAAAAATTCTGCGGGTAAAGTTTGTTTGGCTAAGATGGCTTGGGCTTGGGGAGCGGGTGTCGTCACCACCACTGCCTTAGCTGCCACTGCTAGAGCCTTACCGCTGGCTGTCATCCCAGTAATTTGCCAGATACCTGTGTCAGCAACAATGGCTTGCACTTGCCAATTGAGTAAAATCTCTAAACCGACAGCTAAACATTTGGCGATCGCGCTCGCACCTTGGGGAGAAGTATAACTGGGTTCCGCCGCTACTGTAGCTGATAACACCCCATCCGCACCCAAAAAAGCCACCTGACGAGGCCATAATTGCAACAGACGGCGATCGCTTAAAACTTGAATTAGTTGGGCGGATAAAGATCCTTGGGGTGTCACAGCGCGCAAGCCGTGGTCGGCGCGAGTATCGTATAATCTGCGAGTAGCAAATCGTCCCCCCACCCCCCGCGATTTGTCTAGAACTACCACCTGATAACCAGCTTGCCGCAACTGCTGGGCGCAGGTTAATCCCGCAATCCCAGCCCCAATCACCACTATATCAATCACGACAACTCCTCCGATTTTGAACGATTAGAATATACGAAGCGGATTGATAGCGACAAATAGATCTTTGGAGGGATTGACATTGGACGAACTAAGAGCAGCTTTAGAATTAGCCACCGAAGAAGAATTACAACAACTAACTGAAATTCTTTTTCGCCCCAAATTTAATCCATTAGACTACGCCTGCACCCCAGATCCGATTACTGTTCAAAGCCAAAACCGTCAACAATGGTTAGACGATATGGAAGAAAGATTTCGCTTTCTGGCGGCGGATGGGATAACGGTACTGCGGGGGCGTACTCGCGAAGTATCCTATCGGCAAGCATTGATCCAAGTTTGCCGCTACTTGAAAATTCCTTATTCTAACCAACTGTCTACCACCGATTTAGAATCTGAGGTATTTCTCCACCTGTTAGGCAAAACTTGGAAAAAACTCCCAGCTGCCGAACAAAACTTTCTTACACTTAGAGTACAGCGATCGCTACAAGCAACTACCATCGCCAAACCTTTACCTGTCCAACTCCAGCACGACCCTATTAGTTTACTGCTGAAAGGAGGCAGCGCTCTAGCAGTCACATCCCTAGTTCGTCCCCTGTTGTTAGAACATATTGCCCGTCAGTTTGCCATCCACTTCGCCAACTACCAAGTTGCCAAAGAAGCGATCGCCCGAGGTAGTGCCGCTGCCGCCATTAAGTTCCATAATTATTTGACTATGCAAACTGCACGGGATGGCATGGCCTTAACTACCGCCCGTTATGGCGCAGTACGGGGAGTTTTTGCCGCCCTTGGTCCAGCAATGTGGGCTTGGTTTTTTGCCGATCTTGGTTGGCGAGCCATTTCTACTAACTATGGTCGGATTATTCCCACAATTTTTGCCTTAGCGCAAATTCGGCTCACCCGGGCAGAATATAGTCTCGCATTTTGAAGTTTGGGGGTGCAAATTGGCAAAAAATCGAACCTTAATTTCTCTATAAATGCGTAAGTTCTCCGATCTATTTCAGCCCCATCCCGACCCCAATTTGCGCCTAACTTGGAATGCGGCTCAATTAGGCGTGCTGCTATTTTCTGTCTTGCCACTGCTGGGAATTATCAATCTGGTATTTACCCTATTAGTAGGCTGTCGGCAAAAGTTTCGCGAGCTGATCCGCCGCCCCTTGAATTGGGGATTTGCCATTTTCAGTCTGTGGTTAATCATTAACTCTTTTTTCGCCTATCAACCAGCCGAATCTTTCCTGGGTTTAGCTCATTTTTTACCGGCTTTTTTCTTTTTCGCCGTCTTTAGCGAATTAATTCAAACTCCTGCTCAAATGCGGCGATTAGCCTGGTTAATGGTTATCCCTGGCTCGATAGTGGTAATTTTGGGTTTGGGGCAACTATTTTTAGGTTGGTCTGAACCAGAATTTTTGCAAGCCATCCTAGCTTGGACGATGACCGCATCTGGCAATCCTCTAGGCCGAATGTCTGCTAACTTTATGTATGCCAACATTTTAGCCATTTATTTGCTGATCGTGTTCGTTTTAGGATTGGGATTATGGCTTGATGAATGGCAATTAAAAAATCATCATCATCGCCGCATATTTGGCAATTATACCTCAGCAAGATTTTCACCTTTTCGATTAAGTTTTTTAAGTTTCACGATTTTTTGTAGTGGGATAGGGATTGTCCTGAGTAGTTCCCGAAATGCTTGGGCGATCGCCCTTTTAGGAGCTTTAGCTTTGGCAATTTACCAAGGCTGGCACTGGCTGACTGCCGCCGTTGTAGGCATGGCAGTGAGTGTTTTTTGGGCAGCCTTTGGACCTGCACCTATGGGGCAGTGGTTACGTGCAATTATTCCTCATTACTTTTGGGCGCGGATTAATGAACAACTCTATCCAGATCGCATTCCGGCTAGTTTGAGAACCAGTCAATGGGAGTTTGCTTGGACAATGATTCAACAGCGTCCTTGGACTGGTTGGGGATTGCGAAATTTTACTCCTTTATACCAAGCCAAGACCCAATTTTGGTTAGGACATCCGCACAATTTACTATTGATGTTTGCCTCGGAAACTGGCATTCCCGCCACCATATTTTTTTATAGTTTGATTGGTTGGATTATGGCTCAAGCAGTCTTACTGATGAATCAATATTCTTTCGATCAAGAACGAGATAAATTAATTATTTTCAGTTATTTGATGACTTTTACTGCCTGTATCTTATTCAATATGTTGGACATATCCATGTTTGAAGTCCGAGTCAATATCCCCGCCTGGATTCTGATCTCAGCTATGACAGGAGTAGTTTATCACCATCGGAGCGGTTGGGCAAAAAGCGATCGCCCTTTCTTTTAACCAATCAGCAGATATAGGGCTTATGCAAACGGTATAATTCCTAACATTTTTATCCCTTTCGACACATTAAGTAAACTTATAAATACTATTAGAATTTTCTATCTATAAAGGCTAGTAAAGCCATATTTTTTGTGATAGAAATCTTGTCAACGAACATTTATAATCTTACCGGACTTACGCAAAGCCTTTATATATAGCATTTTGTAGGGGCAATCCCCCCGTGGTTGCCCCGACTTCTAGGATAATTGCGTAAGTCCTGCTCTTGATTTAAAAAATTCACATTGACAAGCCCTTATTTAGCGAATGAGGAAAGTCCCTTGTGCCTTTAGGAGATAGTTTAGATTCAGCCATAGGACTCAACCTATCCTATAACCACAGCCAGTTCTCATCCACAGTAGATATTGGTCTAGACGAGTATTTCAGCTTCAACCTCAAAGGAAGGAGCAGCTTAAGTTTAGATATGAATAAACTGACCGGGGATGCCAACTTAGAATTACTAGATACTAATGGTACTCCTATTCAGCAATCAGCCCACAGCGGCATTCAGGCAGAATCAATCAGCCAGAAATTAGATGCTGGAAAATATTATGTCCGGGTGAGTGCAGAGGAATTTGCTAACTATAACTTAACCTTCACAGTCAAAACCAACCTTCAAAGCGATTTTCTCTGGCAGAACCAAATAGACGGAAGCAATCAAATTTGGTCTGTCAATGGCATTAATAAATCTTCTGCTACCTATAACGTTCCATCTTTAAATGCCGACTGGCGAATCGAAACGACGGCAGATTTCAATGGGGATGGCAAAATAGATTGGGTATGGCGCAATCAAACCGATGGCAGAAATTTAGTTTGGTATATGGATGGCATTAACCAAATTGGCAGTGCTGAAATTGCGCCATTCGCAGATCTGAATTGGCATATTGCTGGTGCTGCCGATTTTAATCAAGACGGTAAAACTGACTTGCTGTGGAAGAATGGAACCAATAGCAGAACTCAGATCTGGTTTATGGATGGAGCTAACCAAACTTCGACATCATATTTTTTCGGAAACGGAGAGAACTGGCAGGTAGCAGGAGTAGCAGATTTTAACGGAGATGGGAATGCAGATCTGCTGTGGCGGAATCAAGTTGACGGCAGAAATGCGATTTTATATTTAGACAAAACGTTAATGGTTATATATCCTCGCAGTTTTGAGGCACTACCAGACACTAATTGGCAAATAGTCGGAATTGGAGACTTTGACAATGACGGCAGTCCCGATTTACTGTGGCGAAATCAATTAAATGGTAGAAATTTAATTTGGTATATGCAGAGGGGAGCCTCCTACATAGACACAATTACTAAAAAATCAAGTGTAGAAATAGAACCTCTCGCCGATACTAATTGGCAAATTGCTGGAATATTCCAATGGTTTGGAGAACCAGAAGAAGATATCCCCGGTAGCACTAAGCTTACCATCGCATCAGCGAGCCGAGTAACTGCTGACTTAGCGGGATTGAGTGCCAATACAAATATTCAATTTCTGGACAGCAATGGTGTAGTTGTCAAGAGTATTAGTAAGGGCAGTGGAACAGAGGGACAAATTAGTAGTATTTTCGCGCCTGGGACTTATTATGTAGTTATGACTGGGGACAATAATAGTAGCAACTACCCGTTACAACTCCAGCAAGAAGCATTACCCTTGAAGGTTATATTGGAACTGTGAAAACAGATCCTATTACACAGTTACTTCCTCCTGTTGATAATCCTAACGATAATCAAGACTTTATGTCTGTTTTAAAAAGAAGTTTTCCTGCTTGGGACTTTTTTACTTCAACTAAACAACGAGATGGAGAAGTTAATGTTTTAAATTATTACGCTTGCCAACCTTGGACTCAATGTGGAATTCAAGAAGACAACCAAAAAGTTAATGGCTTCCAAACTAATTTTCCCCTCACGGGAATCGCAGGAGCTTTTTTAGATTTAAGATATAGTCCCCCAGGATTTGACTATAGTAATGCTATTGCATCAAACGTTTCTCTTACTAATTTACATTGGATTCAAAGAGTAGTTGCTAGCAATGGCAGTTGCAAAGATGCCCAGGACAAAAACTGTAAAGATCCGATCGATAAAATTGATATTTTATCAAATCAGTCTGACCCTTTTTATGATACGAACGCTGCGGCAAGAAATTACTTTTTTATAGATTTACCACGTAGAAAATACGACAAAAGTACAAATTGGCAAGCCGAGCTTTACTTGGCTGAAGAAATTATCAATCCAGCCAGTTCCAAAAGAAGTGTGGTTATCTATGATGGGATTAAATGGGGATGGAACAGTAAAGTTACGCCAGTAATTACCAAAAAAGGTACGATTATCGACAACGAATTTAACGAGTTTGCGATCGCTGACTTGCCTCCATCAGTACCATTTGTCGCCTGGATAGACAATCTGACTGGAGCCGGAGAACCCCGCAGTCTAGAGATGTCTCTAGCCGCCGTAGATCCCAAAACTGGAGATAGAGTCATCGATTATAGCGATGGAGAAAACTTATTTGATGATGTCTGGGGAACGGGAATTTCTAGTTTAGTCGGAAAAGATGGCAAAATCAAGTTAAAAGTCAGCAGTAGTTCATCTTTTACCGGAGACTACACCCTTTATGTCAAAGTAGGAGAAAAGAACTTTTCCTTTTTATCCTCACAATCCAGTAATTCCGCCAATTCTGCATTAGCGGCTCAAGCAATGTTTGCCAGCGACAACTTCTACAGCGCAACCATACCAGGAGAAAATGGCACATTGTTCAGTATTAGCAGTGCAGATACTCAGTCAGTACCAGAACCAGGGACAATAGTAGGATTGGCAGGAATTGGAATCTTAGGATTTCTGAGTAGAAAGAAGAAAAAACCATAGTGATGTATAATGAGGGGACAAAATTATGAACGCTTTCACGAAAAAGATTTTTCTTTATTTATCGATAGCGTTAATAGCAGCTATTCTGGTACTACCCCTAGGTGGAAAAATTGTTTTCAGCTTGCCTGCAAGTAACAGTAATTGTCCTCAACGGCAAATTCCCAGAGAACCTATTAGGTTCACAACAGCTAATGATTTAATTAAAAAACTACACAATCCTCCTTGTAACGATCATTTAGAAAATGGTTTTGCTGAAATTGATGGAATCAGTTTTAAGTATGTCCAAAATCGTATATCAATCAAGTCACCACCTAAAATTCTTGATGCTATAACCGATACCACAATTGAAATGATCGTCAGAAATAATAGATCTCAACCGATTCGGTTTAATAAAAGGCACTTTGAACCTTTATTCTTAAAATCAGATAATACCCCATTTTCAATAGGACTATTCAAAAATAGGCAAATTGGACGAGAACAAGACTATCCATTGCTCCAGCCAAAAGAAAGTATAACTTTGACATGGGGGATTAGTTTGCAGTTGAAGGACGATGGTGTTCGTTTTTTCTTTGAAGACAAGTCCTCAGCTACATGGTATAAGCGGAATTTTCAAGACAACAATCTGAAAGTATATTTTAATTATTACTTCAAGGAAATATCAGAATCTTACTTTAGTAAAGATAGAACTGTTTTGCCTATTAGCAATTTAGGAGGAATTTGGACAGGCTCTTTTTGTACAACTCCGGTAGAGATTGAACTGATTGACTAGGGTAAAAATAGTAATGAAAGTGAGGCAAACAAATAATGAATACTTTTTGGAAAAGAACTTTTCTATACTTATCAAGCACTTTAATTGTGGTTATTCTGGCGCTAGTGCTAGAAGGCAAAATTGTTTTCAGTTTACCTGATAAAAAGGAAAATTGTGTGGAAAAACAAACTATCACAATCTCTACTCGAAAGGAAGATTGGACTGCGGAAGAATTAGAAGATCCTCCCTGTGTCAATCGCTTTGAAAACTATTCTTCAGAAATTGATGGAATGAGTTTTGAATATGTTCAAAGTCATATCCCAGTCATGTTACCACCTAAAATTCCCGGTGGTAAAACCGATGCGAAAATCGCCATAGTTGTGAGAAACAATAGAGAGCAACCAATCCGATTTAGTCCAATGGATTTTAAACCTTTATTCTTGAAATCGGATAATACCCCGCTTCCGCTTTCAGGGGGAGGATTCATAAATGGAATTGTAATTCCACATGAAGAAGATTATCCATTAATTCATCCAGCAAAAAGTATCACTTTAACATGGAATATTGGTTTTGAGTGGATAGACAATAATCTTCTTTTTTTTCCTTGAGAATAATTCCCATAATACATGGAATAATAATGACTTCAAATACGATCGCTTAAAAGTCTATTTCAATTATTCCTTCAAGAAAGTGCCGGAATTTTATCTTGGTAAATATCAATTTTTTCAACCTATGAGCGAACTAGGAGAAATTTGGACAGGCTCTTTTTGTACAAATCCTTTAGAGATTGAACTGACTGAGTAAGGTAAAAAAATAGTAGTAAAAGTGAGGTGAGCCAATAATGAATACTTTTTGGAAAAGAACTTTTCTGTACTTATCAAGCACTTTAATTGTGGTCATTCTGGCGCTAGTGCTAGAAGGCAAAATAGTTTTCAGTTTACCTGATAAAAAGGAAAATTGTACGGAAACCCAAACTATCACAATCCCTACTCGAAAGGAAAATTGGACTGCGGAAGAATTAGAAAATCCTCCCTGTGTCAATCGCTTTGAAAACTATTCTTCAGAAATTGATGGAATGAGTTTTGAATATGTTCAAAGTCATATATCAGTCATGTCACCCCCTAAAATTCTCGGTGGTAAAACCGATGCGAAAATCGCCATAGTTGTGAGAAACAATAGAGAGCAACCAATCCGATTTAGTCCAATGAACAACTTTCAACCTTTATTCTTGCAATTAGATAATACCCCACTTCCACTTTCAATAGGAATATTCAGCAGTAAAATGATAATGCCCCGTGAAGAACATTACCCGTTAATTCATCCAACAAAAAGCATCACCTTGACATGGAATATTAGTTTTGAGTGGATAGACAGCAATCTTCGTTTTGTACTTCAAGACAATTCCGGTTATAGATGGGATAATGATAATTTCAAATGGAACAACAATAGTTTTCAAGACAATCGATTAAAAGTCTATTTTAACTATTCTTTCAAGAAAGTACCAGAATTTTATATTGGTAAATATCAATTTTCTCAACCTATGAGCGAACTAGGAGAAATTTGGACAGGTTCTTTTTGTACAACTCCGGTAGAGATTGAACTGATTGACTAGGTTTGAAAAATCAAATTTTGAAATTTCATTAAGCAAGGAGACTAATTATATGCACAAGATTGTTAACCACGCTCTACTTTCTCTGTTTATTACATTGGAGTATCCTGGGGATGGAAAAACACCTTTACTCCCGCCGACCACATCAAAAAAGGTACGATTATCGACAACGAGTTTAACGAATTTGCGATCGCCGACTTGCCCCCATCAGTACCATTTGTCGCCTGGATAGACAATCTGACTGGAGCCGGAGAACCCCGCAGTCTAGAGATGTCTCTAGCCGCCGTAGATCCCAAAACTGGAGATAGAGTCATCGATTATAGCGATGGAGAAAACTTATTTGATGATGTCTGGGGAACGGGAATTTCTAGTTTAGTCGGAAAAGATGGCAAAATCAAGTTAAAAGTCAGCAGTAGTTCATCTTTTACCGGAGACTACACCCTTTATGTCAAAGTAGGAGAAAAGAACTTTTCCTTTTTATCCTCACAATCCAGTAATTCCGCCAATTCTGCATTAGCGGCTCAAGCAATGTTTGCCAGCGACAACTTCTACAGCGCAACCATACCAGGAGAAAATGGCACATTGTTCAGTATTAGCAGTGCAGATACTCAGTCAGTACCAGAACCAGGGACAATAGTAGGATTGGCAGGAATTGGAATCTTAGGATTTCTCAGTAGAAAGAAGAAAAAACCATAGCGATGTACAAGGAATTAAAAATCAATAACTGGATTATAATCCAATAATACTTAGGCTAAAGGCAAATAAAACTGAAAGGTGCTGCCCTGACCTAATTGACTTTTGACTGTAATTTCACCCCCTTGCAATTCAATTAACCGACGGGAAATTGCTAAACCAATGCCTGTCCCCCTAGAATTACGACCATTTGCTTGACCAGAACGCCAAAACCGCTCAAAAATGTGGGGTAAATCTTCTGGGGCAATTCCTGCGCCAGTATCAATAATGGCAATCCACATTTTATCTGTTTCTGTCCAAGCTTTGACAATAATCGATCCTTTTTCTGTATAAGAAATAGCATTACCTAACAAATTAACTAATACTTGTTCTAAACGGTCAAGATCAGCTAAAACTGATGGCAATTGCGGCGGACATTCTAAGGATAATATCGGACTGTCTTCTAGAAGTTGATCGGTAAACTTTTCCACCAAGGATTCCAAAATTGGGCGGACATTGACGGCTTGTAAGTTAATTGCCAAGTAGCCAGCTTCCGCTTTCGATAATTCTTGCAAATCATTGACTAATCTTTCGAGGCGAGCCGATTCTTTGACTAACCGATAGTAAATTTCTGGAGAAGCATCTATCCTCCCATCAGCTAATTCTTCTAAGTAACCGCGAATCACTGTTAAAGGAGTCCGCAATTCGTGGGTAAGATCGCTAATCAGTTCCCGTCGCCTTCCTTCTACTCCTTTCAAACTAGCTGCCATGTGGTTGAAGCTCACGCCTAAGCGGTTTAGTTCGGGAATTTCATTAGCTGGCAATCGTTCATCCAATTGTCCCGAAGCAAATTTTTGGGTGATTTCTTCAATTTCAATTAAGGGTTGAACAATCCGCCGAGAAACCCAATAACTAAGCCCACCAGCTGCGGATGCCCCGACAATTACTGCCCAAATTGTACCGCGACTCCAAGCTGTTTCAAAGCCTTGAATTAACTGGGTGCGAGCGTAAAGTAACCGCAAACCCCGGCCTTCCAGTTGTTCCAAGTGGAGAATAAAAAACTGGGGGGAAGAAAGTTTGCCAATGGTGACTAAACTGCCAACTCCGACGAGCATGACCAGAAAGTGAGAGAGAAATAAGCGCGATCGCAAGTTGACTTTAAACACAATTTGGGTTTATAATTTACCAATAATTTTAAGCTGTGCCATCTTCAAATTTGTAACCGACCCCTACCACAGTTTTAATAAATGTCGGATTGGCAGGGTCAATTTCAACTTTCTTTCGCAACCGCGCCACATGGGTATCCACCACCCGTTCATCTCCAAAAAAGTCGTTTCCCCACAGTTTATCAATTAACTGAGTGCGATTCCAAACCCGTCCCGGTTGGCTCAAAAAGGTACTGAGCAAGTTAAATTCCAAAGCAGTTAAATCCAAGTTTTCGGCAGGATGGGGAGGTAGCAGACGACAAGCCGAACGTTGGTCTGCATCAACTACGAAATGCTCAGTACGATAAACTTGACTTTGCCCAGCTTGTCGCAAACTGCGCCGCAGCAGCGCCCGAACCCTCGCCGCCAATTCCCTAGGACTAAAGGGTTTAACTAAATAATCATCTGCCCCCGTAGATAAACCAATTACCCGGTCAATTTCTTCCCCCCTAGCTGTGAGCATCAGAATATAGGGGTCTTTTACTCCGGGTTTTTGGCGAAGGCGAGCGCAAACTTCTAAGCCATCTAAACCTGGTAACATCAAGTCCAAGACAATTAAATCTGGTAATTGTTCTTGAACCGCTGACAAAGCATTCAAACCATCTCGACAAATGCGACAAGTAAACCCTTCTTTTTCTAGGGTGTGCTGAATTAGACGGGCAATTTCTGGTTCGTCTTCGACAATTAAAATATCCACAGGCACGCTCTTAATTTTAACTTTTATTATTCAGATTGACTGGTTAACGATACAATGGAAATTTCAGTTCTTCTCAGATGCGATCGCCGTTCTACCCCACTCGACATTTAGTATGATTTTGCAGTTTTTCCAGTCTTGCCGCCACAAATCCATTTTCAACTCTGGGCTTTTCACCAGTTTGCCCAAACCAAGTTTAGGGAAAATCAACCCAATCGCCCTTTTCTTCCCCATTATCCTCTCTTTTTGTCTGTTTTGCTTAGGGGTTCTGCCAGCTTGGGCGGGAATGAACGATGATAAATTTGAAGGCAATATCTTTGCTCTCTATGCTGGTAATGGCTCCCTAGTCCCTGCCAGGGGAACTCTCGCCGAGTCTCTCCAAAATCACAAACCCGCCTTATTAGTGTTTTACATTGATGACAGCAAAGATTGCAAGCAATTTGCCACAGTTGTTTCTAGCTTACAAGCAATTTACGGTCGCGTCGCAGATTTTATTCCCGTAGCTGTGGATGCCATTCCCCGCCAACCCAGCTATCAACCGACGGAGGTGGGCTACTACTACCAGGGTGTTGTCCCCCAAACAGTATTATTTGACCAAACTGGAAAAGTAGTTCTGAATGCCCCAGGTCAATTGAGCTTTGAGAAGGCAGACGATGTTTTGCGGCAAGTATTTAATCGCGAACCTCGTCCGCCAGCTCCAGATTTAAAGCAGCGCTCAATTAATGAGTTTAATTCTGAGTTAGCGCATTGACACTCTCAGGTCTAAAGACGCTGAGATTCTAACTTCAACCTAGACACTTGCTCTACCAGGCTTTCGCCAAGAGGAGTAGAGGTTTCTAGTCCATTAG
>CAKZHE010000273.1 GCA_936920195.1 uncultured cyanobacterium
GTCAATACCCCGGATGTTTCAGGAAATTCTGTTTCCTAGTTACAAGCCCCATCCCCTTGTGGGTGGGGCAGTTGACTCCTGAAGTCCTAGGGCGATCCCCCAGCAGGCAATTTGTCATAGAATCTTAACAACCATCCCATTGATTTTTAGTTGAATGAATTACTACATCTCGCCTCGGTTTCTAGACAAGCTTGCCGTCCATATCACCAAAAACTTCCTAAAGATTCCCAATGTCCGCGTGCCACTGATTTTGGGCATTCACGGACGGAAAGGGGAAGGAAAATCTTTTCAATGCGAGTTAGTTTTTGAGCGGATGGGGATTGAAGTAGTTCGCATTTCTGGGGGAGAGTTAGAAAGTCCCGATGCTGGAGATCCGGCTCGATTGATTCGCCTGCGCTATCGGGAGGCAGCGGAATTAATTCGCGTCCGGGGCAGAATGGTAGCATTAGTCATCAATGACTTGGATGCTGGCGCAGGCAGGTTTGACGAAAGCACGCAATACACCGTCAATACCCAATTGGTGAATGCCACGCTGATGAATATTGCCGATCATCCCACGGACGTACAACTTCCCGGCAGTTATGATTCTACGCCTTTGCATCGCGTCCCGATTTTGGTGACAGGGAATGACTTTTCTACCCTGTATGCGCCCTTAATTCGGGATGGACGGATGGAAAAATTTTATTGGGAACCCGACCGAGATGACAAGTTGGGGATTGTGGGGGGGATTTTTGCCGATGATGGCCTAAGTAGTCGGGAAATTGCCGAATTTGTAGATACTTTTATCAATCAATCGGTGGATTTCTTTAGCGCCGTGCGATCGCGCCTCTACGATGAACAAATCCGGCAGTTTATTCACCAAATTGGCATTGAGCGAATTTCGGCTCGGTTAGTCAATAGTGTCGAAGCACCGCCGCAATTTCCCAAACCAGATTTTAGTCTGTCTCGGCTGATTGAGTTTGGCAATCAAATGACTGGGGAACACCGCCAAGTCGAAAAAATGCAACTGGTGCGGGAATACAATCATTCGCTCCGGTTTCACCAACCAGTAACTCAGGCTATTCCCGTCGATAATCAGTCCCCAGCAGCCCCTGTAGTGCCGCACAACGGTCAAAAATCCCTCGATCCGATGATGCAGCAACAACTGGAGCAACTGCTGGCTAGCGGCTATCGGGTGGGGATTGAGTATGCCGACGAGCGCCGCTTCCGCACAAATACTTGGAAAAGCTTTGGAGCGCTCGCGGTGGGAGAGGAAGCGATCGCGGTTTTGGCAGAATGTCTGTCTAACCACAGTGGTGATTATATTCGGTTAGTGGGCATTGAACCCCAAGCCAAGCGGAGAGTTGTCGAAAAAATTATTCATCGCCCCTAGGGGGAGGTGGGGTGATAGGGTGATGGGGTGATGGGATGAAATGTCGATTTTTGATAATTTGATTAACGATTAGGAGAATAGCCTTTAAATTCAACAGGACTTATGCAGTACCTCTATTATTTGATATAGCGTTTTGTAGGGGCAATCCCCCCGTGGTTGCCCCTATTTCTAGGATAGTTGCGTAAGTCCTGTTCAAGATTTGCATAAGTTCCGACGAGTCAGAACACGCCAGTCGGATGTACGAGGTTGGTACAGCACACCAACGCATCAAAAACTTGCTATTCGCGACTTGCAATAGCTTCAGGATCAAAATCTCCTATAGGAAAAGGCCACAACTGAAATAGATTATTTCTAAATGCTTCTCTGAATTTAGGAATAACCTTAATCATACTGTTTCTCAGCATCTCAACATTATCAATCTTTAACGGGGCTAGAAGTTTTTGAGCGTTCTTAATCCGATAAGCTTCAACTAAATATCGCGGTGGTTGTTTGATGTAAATAGAACTCCAGGCTACCCAGCGATAAAAGCTATTGATTTTAGATAGCTGCTGAAACTCTGCTCTCAAAAACAAAAAACAGTCGGCATTGATAAATTCTTCCATTGGAGCAACTTCAGCTAGATTTCCTTGAGTATGACGTTCATTAAGTAAGTCAGCGTGTATAGATAATCGGTTGAGATTTAGACGCTGATTTCGATACTCTAGAGACTCAAGATGTGAGCATATGTAAACAAATGGCACAGTAGCAGGTTTACTATTACCATGCAGTTTATTAGTGTATAATTCCTCGTCTAAAATTTCTGTAATAATTTTCCATCGCCCCTCACGAATTAGAAATGAAAAAAGAATTACAAAAAACTCATGACCTATAAAACGGTAAAAGTCAAAAGCCAACCTCCAAGAAGAGCCTGAAAATCCAATTGGAGTATGGTAACGACCAATAATTTCTTCAAAACCTTTATACATAGCCATTGCAGCTTTTGATGAATCTATTAATGCAATAGCTTCTGCCAGCCGAGAAAATTCTACTCCAAGCTCAATAGTTTGCGCTAATGAATCTACAATCATTTGGTCGGAAACTGGCTTTCGGAAGTCTGGAGCAATAGCATCCAGTTGCTTTACTAAATTACTCATGAATTTTCGAGTTATACTTTCCTGATTGGGTTGATCATTTTCAATGGCTAATACTTGTTCACCTATAGATAAAGGTTGATTAACTTCACTGACTGTTGATAAAATTTGCTCAGTAAAAATTGTCTTTAATGCACTTTGTAATTTCTTTGCAAGTTGGTTGCGCTCTGATGCTTTTTCTGTAGTTTCAGGGACTTTATAGGTAATCACTCTCCTCATTCGCAAATCAAATGGAAGCTGCTCTGGCATACCAAATGCTGTATTCATAACCATGATAATCCGCGCCGAGCCAAGAGTTTTAATAGCGTAACCAAGTTCAATTAAAACATTTGGGTTTGGGGTTGGGCGCGCTTGAGTTTCTGAGTTGATAATTGAAACATCACATAAGAAAACATAAGCCTCCTCAATCTTGGCAAAAATGGTACTGGCAATATCAGGAGATCCAGGAATCCCCGAAGTATCGCGATCGACGACTGGCTCAACTTCTATAGAGTCATCATTACGAATTGATTTGACAGCAGTTTCAAGCGCCGTTTGAATCAAGCCCCGATTGGTAGAGTTGGGTAAATCTGATTGCCATGAATAAAATACTTTGCAGTCCGGCATATTTCATACATTTGTACTAACGTCAGTTTAAGAATAACATCATCTGGCAAAATTATAGATACCTCAGAGAGACTCTTTGACAACGGTCTTACCGATAGCCTTGTAGTCTAATATACCAGTTGTTGATTTAGTGCGGTACGCCTGTAGGGGCGAATGCCATTTGCCCCTACTGACTTCATCTATTTGAGAACCGCTGCGCTTAACAGTGCTTGAGGTGTTTTTCGTTCCCAATGCTCAAATGGCTAAATTTCTGGAGTACCAGCCTTTTTTTATGAGATCCTAGAGATAATCAACCAAGTTGAACTGACGTTTGTCAAGATCGGGACTTACGCAATGCCTCTAGATTATGATTGGCGCTGTCCGAGAATTATGGCGAATGGTTCGTCCTGGGGGTAAACTCGCCATTACTTCCTGGGGAAAAAATGTTTTTGAACCTGCCAATCAAGCCTTTTGGGATATTATTAAAGCTGAACGTCCCGATTTATATAAAACTTTTACGCCTTGGGATCGAATTAATGAAGCGTCTTCTTTGGAAAATTTCTTGAGAGAAGCTGGAGCAACTCAGGTAGAAGTTTTTGCCGAAGATGCCATCCATGAACTTGCTGCGCCTGAAGATTGGTGGACAATGATTATGGGAGGAGGAATTAGAGGCACAATTGAACAACTAGATTTGGAGTCAAGGGAACGCATTCGAGCCGCAAATCTGGAATTTCTCAGGAGTAATCAAGTTCGGGAATTGGATGTTAATGTTTTATATGCGATCGCGCACAAGTAGAATGATGGGGAGGTGGGTTGATGAGGTGAAATGTCGATTTTTGATAATTTTAGGATGGATATTCTCTTTCCGCCTTCACTTGACTGGCTCTCAACCACTTTTTGAGGAAATTGAAGACTGGTGATCGCCATAGCCAAAAAGATTGCGGGAAAAGTCAGATCGCACCTGGTGGCGATCGCACTGAGAATCATGGCACATTCGCTATTTGCGAATATAGAATAAAAGAACCAGATTGCTTTCTTCAAGGGAGTTTTGAGAATGCTAAGATCCCAAGATATCGTGGTTCTGCTCAAAGTACATAACCAGCGAGGTGCTAGTTGGACTTACAAAGAACTGGCAGATAGCCTGCATATAAGTGCGTCAGAAGTGCATACAGCCCTGAAAAGATGCTCGGCTAGCGGACTCTACGATGGAGCCGCCAGAAGAGTCGAACGAGAACCGTTGCTGGAATTCCTAATCCACGGGATTAAATATGTGTTTTATGCCCAACCGGGAAGACTGAGCCGAGGAATGCCCACTGCCCACTCATCCGCACCACTCTCAGGTTTACTGGCTCATACAGCAGATGAGGCGTATGTGTGGCCTGATGCGGCTGGCACAATTCGAGGGCAAGCCATTGAACCACTGTATAAATCAGTTCCCCAAGTGGCTAAAACTGACCCCCAATTGTATGAACTACTCAGCCTAATTGACGGGATTCGGGTGGGAAGGGCGCGGGAACGACGGATAGCCAGCCAGGAACTAGAGCAAAGGTTGTTGGCAGCATGAACGAGCAAATAATCAGAGTTGACTTTTGAGCGGTGCGTTACCGCCCGACTAGACTAGAAAAGGTAAAGGCAATTTATTATGGAAATTATTCAACCGCTCCATACGGCAATTTTGGTTTCCCATCAGGAACGCGCCGAGCATTTCTATGGGGAAGTTTTGGGATTAACTAAAGTAGATCGCCCCTTTAGTTTTGCGGGAACTTGGTATCAAATTGGCAATTTCCAAATCCATTTGATTGTTGATTCGGCTCTGGAATTAAAATTAAACAATGCGGAAAAATGGGGACGTAACGCCCATATTGCCCTGGCGGTGAAGGATTTGGACGCAGCTAAGGCTAAACTGGCGGCGGCGGGTTGTCCGATGCAAGCTAGTGCTTCTGGGAGAGCGGCCTTGTTTACTCAAGATCCAGATGGTAATGTAATTGAATTAAGTGCTGGTTAGTCAAGATTTCGGCATGAAAATTCTCGCATATTTATACAGCGATCCTCTTTTAGAAAGAATCTCAGAACCGCAGGATTGGGGGTGGGAGGTAGCACAAACCTATCGAGATTTAGGCGATCGCCATTTCCTCATGCAGTTATTAGAGGATTGTGAAAATGCCCCGCCTGACTATCTATTACTGCAAAGATTGGAAGATTTGGGCGACTCGGTGGAGGAAGTGGGCGATCGCTTGAGTCAATTAGAATCTTTGGGCGTACAATTAATCCTGGTTCCCCCCGCCAGCAGTAGCGCTCCCCATTGCAATTTAGATGCTCGTCCGGATTTACTGGTATTACTACAACAAATCCAAAAGGCGATCGCCGCTCGTCGCATTCGGCAAGGACACGCTCGCAATCGGTTGAAGTCTCTGCCACCACCAGGCAAGGCTCCCTACGGCTATCGGCGGGGGAAAGATCGTTATATCCTAGATAGGACTACCGCCCCGGTAGTCAAAGACTTTTTTGAACAGTTTCTACTTTATGGTTCCCTGCGGGGAGCAGTACGCTATATCGAGAAGAAGTATCGCAAAAAAATCTCGGCTTCGACGGGGCAGCGCTGGCTGACTAGCCCAGTTTATCGCGGGGATACAGCATTTAAACATGGGGAAATTATCTCCGATACCCATACGGCGATCGCCTCTAGGGAAGAAGCGGCTCAAATCGATCGGTTGTTGCGTCGGAATCGTCGTCTGTCTCCCCGCGCTGCTAGCGCTCCCCGCTCTTTGGCGGGGTTAGTTGTCTGCGGTGAATGTCAATCGGGGATGACGGTGACTCGCGTGACAACTCGTCAAAGCAATCGCGAATATCTCTATCTGCGCCCCAGTCATTGCCAGCGAGCAACTAAATGCCCCGCCATTGCCTATGAAGAAGTTTTGCAGCAAACCATTACTAAAATCTGTCATGATTTACCCCAGGCGATCGCGGGGATGAATATTCCCAGTCCGGAAGGGATAAAAGAACGGTTAACTACCGAAATTAATAAAAAGCAAGAAATTATTGCTGAACTACCATTATTAACAAATCGCGGTATCCTCGATCTGGAAACTGCCGAATTGCGAGCCTATAAACTCCAAACCGAAATTTCCCAAATCCAAACCCAACTAGCGCAACTACCCCCACCGAATTTATTGGCGATCGCTAAAACTGTTTCGATTCCCCGCTTTTGGCTAGATTTGTCTGAATCCGAACGACGATTCTATTTTCGAGAATTCCTCCGAGAAATTGAAATTGTGCGGCAATCAGCCGGATGGGAAATTGAGTTGATTTTCATCTTTAGCCCCTGAGTTGTTTATGCCTCATCCAATTATCCAAGCTCAACCGCCGTTAGAATTTTTACCCTCGGCTTTCAATCCGTGGTTGTTGCGGTTTTTCCATTTGGTGTTGCCGATGTGGATGCGATCGCAAACTCCCATTGCCGATGTCCGAGCTACCAATGTCGAAGTTTTAGCAGAACTTTATCAGCAATTTGCCGCTGGTAAAATTCGCTTTCTAATTGCCTTTCGCCATCCCAGTGCCTATGATGGACTCAGTTTAGTTTATTTACTTTCCCAGCTAGTTCCCCAAGCTGCCAAAAAACAAGGTATATCCCTCTCTCAGCCACCCCACGCCCACTTTATTTACGATCGCGGCATTCCGATTTGGGCAGGAGCCTATGCTAATTGGTTATTCCCCCGTTTAGGCGGTACGCCAATTCAACGGGGCAAATTAGATTTAATCGGTTTGCGTTCGATTCGCCACCTATTTGCCAATGGTAGTTTGCCGATGGCAGCGGCTCCAGAGGGCGGCACTAATGCTCACAATGAAATTATTAGTCCCCTAGAACCAGGTATCGCCCAAATGGGTTTTTGGTGTCTGGAGGATTTGCAAAAAGCGGGGCGAACCGAGAAAGTCATAATTTTACCTTTAGGCATCCAATATCGCTATTTAGGCGAGCCTTGGCAAGCCATTGAACATTTATTAGCCGAACTAGAATTAGACTGCGGCTTGCCTCCCCTAGAAGCAGATCCGGGGGATTTTGTTCGCAGTTCTGATGCTTGGAAAAATCAACTTTATCGCAGGTTGTATAGGTTGGGCGATCGCCTATTATCCTTAATGGAAAACTTCTATACTCGTTTCTATCATCAAACCCTCACTCCCGTTCCTGCCGAAACTGCCGACAGCCCCAACGCCACCACTTCAGCGCGATTGCAAGCCCTACTTCATGCTGCTCTTTTAGTTGCCGAACAAGCATTAGGAGTAGCATCAAAAGGGACAGTAATCGATCGTTGTCGGCGGTTAGAACAAGCAGGTTGGGAATTTATTTATCGGGAAGATTTGAAAAAGCTTGAATCGCTTTCCCCTGCCGAGCGAGGACTAGCGGATTTGATGGCAGAGGAAGCCAGTTTAAAAATGTGGCACATGAGACTTGTAGAAAGTTTTGTTGCCGTCACTGGTTCCTATGTTTTAGAAAAACCCACAGTCGAAAGGTTTGCCGAAACCGTCTTAATTATGTGGGATACCATCGTCCGAATTAAAGGCGATAATCCCTTTCAACGTCCCCAATTAGGCAAACAGCAAGTGCAGCTAACCGTAGGCGAGCCAATATCAGTTTCCGAGCGCTGGGAAACCTATCAATCCAGTCGTCGGAATGCCAAGCAAGCGGTAGCCGATTTAACCCAAGATTTGCAAACCTCCCTGCAATCAATGATTTTTTGATTTTGGCACTAGGTGGTAGATTGAGAGAGAACGGTGCGTCGGGGGCGGGTTTATTCAGGTTATTGGTGAATATTAAAATTCATCCCCAAACCCGCCCTTACATAGATCATGTTCAATCAAAAGGACTGGATATTGGTTGACGATCCTGAAACTGCTATTAAAGAGCAGTTTGGCATCAATTATTATTCCAGAAGTAGAAAACCGCCAAAAAGTGAAACATAAAAATATCAAAAAGTACGAGGAACAAGAAGCATGAATATTACTCTCAAACCAGAACAAGAACAGTTTATCCAATCCCAAATTGAACGGGGAATTTTTGCCAATCCAGAACAAGCTATAGACGCAGCATTACGCTTGTTGGAGGGACAGAGCATAGATTACGAACAGTGGCTAGAGGAAAATCGCCAAAAAGTAGAAGTCGGACTAGCACAACTGGAACTAGGCGAAAAATTTCCTCTTGAAGTTGCGTTTGAACGATTAGAGCGAAAGGTAAATCAATTACGTGAGGGGCAAAAGTGAGTCAAAATTTTATTTCTTCAGAAGCACTTGCCGATCTAGATGAAATTTTTGATTATTTTGCCACTAAGAGCGTGGAAGCTGGGGAAAAGTTTGTTAGTGAATTTAAAAAAAAGTGTCAATATTTAACACAGTTTCCTAATCTCGGACGCAGTTATGCCACACTAAAACCTAATTTACGCGGAATTCCACTTATGGGGTATATCATTTTATACCAAATTGTTGAAGGAGGAGTGGAAATTGTCCGGGTGGTGAGTGCTTATCGAGATTTAGAGTCTCTCTTTTTGGATGAATAAGAAACTTTTTTGTATCCGCGACAACTAACTGTGCAACTACAAGAGTGCGATCGCCTATCAATAAAAAAGCAAGAGCGATCGCATTCCTACCCCTCATCGATCGCCCAAAAGCGTGAAAAAAGGTAAAGTGCGATCGCCTATCGATAAAAAAAGTAAGGGGCGATCCCAGAAGAGATCTATCTATAGCTATGCGGTCAAGATGGATAGGAATCCGTCAACCCTCAAATCCACTTTGGTAAACCTTCTATCTGTTCACAGTTTTATAGCAAGCATGACCACCGTCACCCACAAAAATCCGACCCTCACCATTAAAGATATTTGGAAAGTAAAAATTAGGCGAGTGTTTTTTCCTGCACCATTCATTCAAATGATAGGAATTTTGTCGGCTTGTGAAAGTGGCTTGCCATTGTGAACCAGACTGACCGCTAACCGTGATCGAACCTTCTAAACCTGCATTACGCCCAGATAACAAAGCCCTGCTTTCAGCTTCGCTTTTGCTAGAGGCTGACTCTGAAATCGCAACCTGACATATAACATGCGTATCAGCTAATGTAGCGACAATCCGACCATTAGAGGCATTGATTTGGCTTGCACAGTAAGCATCCCAATCAGATTGACCCAAGTCTGATAACTTCTCATTAACTAATCCTGCCATTACTGGTGATTGCAAACCTACAAAGATACTGGTTACGAGCACACTTAAACCTACGATGTTACTTGCAGCTTTTTTCAGAATTTTCATGAATCAAAAATTGATATATTTTCAGGACAGTGGCATCACTACATTTGACAGCAATGCGCTTTCATTGAATCTAGATAGCAGGTTATCTGGGAAAGCGTGACGTACTCATTCAGAGTATGCACACCCCAGGGATAGCTTTTCGATCGCACCGTGACAACTAACTTAGCGGTCTAACTATAGACATCGCAGAAGCCTGAAAACTGGTAGATGAAATTTTGTTCACCAATACAGGCAATGAAACTAATTTTTATCTCTCAATGAAACTAATTTTTATCTCTCTGTGTATCATAGACCGATTGCACAAAGACAGGCAAACATCTCAATGACTTGCAGCGGAAAATTATCGAGGGAATACTGAAGCAACAAAAGTATTCTGATATTGCAGATAGTTATGGTTGTACGGC
Source organism: uncultured cyanobacterium (assembly GCA_936920195.1). Lineage (GTDB taxonomy): Bacteria > Cyanobacteriota > Cyanobacteriia > Cyanobacteriales > FACHB-T130 > CAKZHE01. The sequence goes on from CAKZHE010000273.1 coordinate 9,783, forward strand.
GGGTCATGCTAAGGATATCGGTTACAAACTTTTGCAAATGTTATCTGATATTTTTGGCGAATCAGTTGATAAAAGTAATCTTAAATCTGTCCTAAAACGACAATCAACTATAAATATTGCTTTAAATAATAGTAATAATATTGGTGGAAATAGCAACACAATTAACTATATCAATGCTTGCTCAGAACTACCCAATACTACCCCAGATAAAAGTCAGTCTCCGACTCCTGACTTCCAGGACGGCACTAATCAAGTTAAAATTGAAATGATTGGTAAATTACGACAGTTGGGCTTGAGCGATGAGCAAATTGCAGAGGTGGTAGGGTTAGCCTTGGAGATAGTGAGGCAGATAGATTGACAAAAAAGTTATAGTTAATTCATAAGTACGGAAATCGGTCAAAAAATTGCCGTGCAATTCCGACTATTGCGATCGCTCCTTTATTTACAGCAGCACCCTACGGACTACTGGAACTACTACGTCCGCCTTAGCTCAACTGGTTCTACCTCATATCGTCCCGATTTATAAGTAATGTTATACCTTCCTCCACCCATTAATTGACGCTATTATGGCAAAAGTTATCAGAAACTTTAGGGGAAGATGTTAATAAATTAAATGCACGAAATATTTTAGAAAAAACTATTATCTCTAACAGTGTCTCTGCTATTGGCGATTTTATTAGTATTAATCAAGTAAGTATTTGTTCCAAACAAAAGCGATCGCCTAAACCTTCTCCTCTATCCAAACCAACTGAAAAGAAACATTTAGATATAGATAACGCCCCAGAAATCACCGCCTTTTACGGACGAACTGATGAACTAAATACTTTAAAAAGCTGGTTAATTCAAGATTATAGCCGCATCATTACCTTGGAGAGCGGAATTGGTAAAACGACACTTGCTATCAAACTCATTAAACAAATCGAAACCAAATTTGAATATATTGTTTATCGCAGTCTCCAATATTCTCCAATAATAGATAGTTTTTTAACTGACTTACTGCCAAGCTTTGTTTCTCGTCCCCTTCTTCCCAACACGCTCGATCGCCAAGTCGATTTATTGCTTAAATTTCTTCGCAAACATCGCTGTCTAATTATTATAGATGACTTGCAGATGATATTTCAAGCCGGAGAATTTGCGGGTCAATATCAATCGGGATTTGAAGGATATAATCTGTTATTTAAACAAATTGCTGAATTGTCTCATGCAAGTAGTTTGTTGTTGATTGCTAGCGAACAACCAGAAGATGCGATCGCCACTCGGCATAAATCCACCCGTTGCCTCAAACTCACAGGTTTGCAAGAGTCTGCTAAACAAATATTAAAGGATAAAGAACTGTCAGACGAGGAGATATGGGATACCTTGATTGAAAAGTATCAAGGTCATCCTTTATGGTTAGAAATGACAGCCGCAACGATCCAAGAATTATTTGCCGGAAGGATAACAGAATTTTTATCCTATCCGTCATTGATATTAAGTAATGAGATTGGATCTCAACTAAATCGAGTATGGGTGAGATTAACTGAATCGGAAAAGCAAATTGCCAAGTATTTAGCTGACCAAGAAAACCCTGTTACTTTGATGTCAGTTTTACAAGCAATGTCTGATAATTATACCCCAGAAATAATATTAAATGCAATCCGCTCGCTAAAAAGGCGTTGTTTTTTAGAAGATACACCGAATTGCGATCGCGCTAGCCATGAGAAACATCCTTCCTTACTAAAAATTAATCCAATTTTAAAATATTATATTACCGCTCATTCTTCCTGCCGAGAGTAAGCAGGGCTGTTTCATGAGAAACTAAAGTGGCAACGCCAGCTAGAAGGTAGAGAAGCGGGGATTCAAAAAGTTGGAAAGATTGTGTAGAAAGTGCATTGTAGAATAGAGAAAGTTTTAGAAAATACAGCGGCGATCGCCCAAAAACGTGAAAAAAGCTAAAGCGCGATCGCATCCACAAGCTCAATCGCTTATGATAAATGTATTATCGTATGTCTGGGAGTTTAAACCATGTCTCTTGCTGAGTTAATTCCTTTGGTGAACAATCTGAGCCAGTCAGACAAATTATCTCTCTTCAAACTCCTAGCTGTACAAATCCCAAAGGCTGAACTACAAGTTATTTTTTCTGCATCAGAGTATCCGGTTTGGTCGCCCTACGACGCAACGGAAGCTGCAAAGATTCTGATGCAGATGATTCGGGATGACCAAGAGGCATCTACTCATGCCTAGTACAATCGAGTTTCCCTTTTCTGACGATGAAGCATTACCCACGATTCCCATCACTCTGAGTCATGCAGGCTTTTCTGTCTCCGCGAATGCACTGCTAGATACTGGGTCTGCGGTCAACCTATTACCTTATGACATAGGACTGCGATTGGGTGTAATTTGGGAGGAACAAACTGTCCGCTTGCCATTGGCTGGAAATCTTGCAAAGGTTGAGGCGCGGGGTGTATTTGTGTATGTTCAAATTGGGAATCTGAAACCAGTTCGTCTAGCATTTGCCTGGGCGCAATCCTCTCAGATGCCCTTAATTCTTGGGCAAACGAACTTCTTTCGAGAATTTGATGTTTGTTTTCAGATATCGCGATGCACGATCGAGATTATCCGCTTCTAATAAGCAAGGTGCGATCGCCCAAAAACGTGAAAAAAGCTAAAGTGCGATCGCTCTGTTAGTGAAAAAATGCGATCGCCCTTCAGTCAATAAAGTAAGGGGTAAGTCTTGCTTTTTAGCCCGATTTGGCTATATACTGAGTAATTATATTTCTTGATTTGAATTCAAAAAAACTATGAGTATTGTAATTTCCGATCAAACTTTAAAAACTCTCCAAATGTCTGAATCAGAAATGCTCACTGAAATTGCGATATTGCTGTTTCAACAAGAGCGATTTACTCTCGGACAAGCCAGTCGTTTTGCTCGGATGAATCAACTCCAATTTCAACGCCTACTCGCCAGTCGTCAAATTCCTCTTCATTATGATATCACCGAACTCACAGAGGATGTGAAAAGTTTAGCAGCTAAGGGGTGGCGATGATTGTTGTTAGTGATACTTCAGCGATAAGTAACCTAGCGGCGATCGGACGACTAGAATTATTACAACAACTTTATGGCATAATTTTGATTCCACCTGCGGTCTGTCAAGAAATTCTCGACTCTGGGGAAACCGATCCAGCTACACTAGCAATTCAAACTTTAGATTGGATTGAATGTCAACCTATTACTAATCAATCTTTATGGCAAAAATTGCAGATTAATCTCGATCGGGGTGAAGCTGAAGCAATTACATTGGCTGTTGAATTAAAAGCCGATCGATTGATTATTGACGAAAGACGTGGTAGAAATGAAGCAATCCAAATTCTAAATCTGCCAAAGCGACTTTCAAGCAAGCACGAACTCCCTTCCAGTCACGTTCCGATAGATGACCAATTAAAATTAAGTTTGCAGATGGCGGTAAAGTGACAATAAAACTGCGAAAAACAGAAGCGACTCGTAAACCTGTTGTTGCCCAATCTTGGAGTATATAATCAGTTTCGCCTAAAGCAGCTGTCTGGGTAGTAATGAGTCCAACTATTACATCAGGGCGCGTTGTGTTATAGGTAGCTGATGATAGAATTACAGCAGGACGACGTTTAATGCCAGTGACACCAGGAAAATCTACTGTCACTACATCACCAGGATTAAACGACACTTTTAGATCTCCTTGTTTTCGGAAAAAAGGGTAGCTGCGTACTGTAAGGAAAAGGTTGTGACATCGAGTTGATCTTGCTGAGTCCAGGTATCGCTTTGATCGACAATAGAGAGATTTTGCTGCGCCAAATCGTTGAGGATAAGAGTTGCTAAACGTAAGCGCTCAGTTGGTGAAAGGTTGCAGACAACGCGATTGTAAATTTCTTGAACGGTGGTTGACATGGGAATTCCTCCTGCTTCTTATCCTAATGGGTTTTGGATTCACGATCGCCTTTATACAGAAACTTTGCAGTTAGCTGGAGAAGAGGAAAGTGCGATCGCTGCTTCTCATCGATAGCGCTAGCGCGCTCGCAGAGCTTCGCGCAGCCAACCAAACACCTGCATAACAGTCAAATCTAACATTATGTCTGGTAGGACGGGTAGGCGATCGCTGTTTTTATGCAAAGAAATCCGACCGTCAGGCGATAATACCAATATCATTTGTTCTGTCGAATCGATTAACCACCCTAGCTTTGTTCCCTCATCCAAGCAGGTTTGAATTTTGGCAATCAACTTAGTTGTACTTTGGTCGGGTGAGAGGATTTCAATTGTCCAATCAGGTGCGCCTTCCACAGCAGTATTCTGAACCGGAATTCGGTTTTTATGAATAACTGTAATATCGGGAACGACTGAATTGTTGCTGAGAGTACAGCGTAGTTCGGGAAAAGCTTCGTAGGGTGAATTGGATAGATCGATCGCCGCAGTCAGTCGTTTCTGTAAAATGCTATGGTGAACTGTGGGCATCGGTTTTTGATTTGCTTGTCCCTCCACAAACTCCCAAGCTGGGGACTCTTCAATATTGGCTAGCTTCAGGAAGTCTGACAATGCGAGTTGTTGAATAGAAGTAGTCATTTATCTCAAGTGAGTAAATAATTCGGGAACTGACCAAATTGGTAAAGCACCGCATCCAACATAATGTTGGTATCCACTAAAACTCTCACTTTAAATATTTCTCCACTAAGCGTTCTTCCAAAATAGTTTCAATCTCAGCGTCTGTGGGAGGTGGGGCATCGGTTTTTCCTAACCCTAGCAGAGCGGCAGCAGCACCGTGGCGATCGCGTTTTGGTCTAAACTCTCTTTGGAGAGAACGCACAATCGCATCCATCAATTCCAATCGCTCGCCCACCGACAAGTTAGGTATTTCTCGCTTGATTTCCCGCAAAGACATAATTTTTCCTCCAGTCAAAATACCCGATAGCTACTTGAGATCTAGTCTAGGCGATCGCTTCCTGGGCTAGGTCATAAATTTAGGTTGATCGGTTGACACAATCAGAAATATTATTTGACACTCCCCGCGCTGTTGGCGTAGCCTGCCGTAGGCATAGCGACGGGGATTCCTGATTCAGCGAGACAACTTACCAGCCAGACTTGCACCTAACTGACAGAGGTCGAACTCTCCACAGGCGTTAATTTGGGTATGCCCTACCCTATTTAGACCAATAGCGAAGATATTCAGAGCCGCATTATGGTCGCGGTCTAACACCGTGCCACAATGACTGCATTGATGAGTGCGTTGGCTCAATGTTTTAACAACTTCCTGGCCACAAGTTGAGCAATTCTGGCTGGTATATTGTGGCGGTAAGGCAACTGTTACCTTGCCAAATACCTTGCCAAAATACTCAATCCAGTCTCGAAACATCGACCAACTCGCATCGCTAATGGACTTAGCTAATTTATGATTCTTGACCATGTTCCGCACTTGCAGATCTTCGTAGGCAATCAGGTCGTTAGACCGAACTACGCACCTTGCTGTCTTTATGGCAAAGTCTTTACGCTGCCTACTCACTTGCAAATGCTTCCTGGCTAACCGTTTAATTGCTTTTCGACGATTAGCTGAACCTTTTTTGCACTTGGAAACTTGACGTTGCAACTTTTTTAGTTGACGTTCGGATTTTCTCAGGAATCTAGGATTCTCGACCACTTCCCCATTGGAGTCGGTGTAAAAATGGTTTAATCCCACATCTAAGCCAATGGTAGTTTGAGATGGTTTAACCTCTTCTTTTCGGTCAATATCAATACAGAACTGAGCATAGTAACCATCAGCCCTTTTCACCAGGCGAACCCGTTTAATCTGCTTAATCTGGTAGAAGTTCAGATCTCGCGAACCGACCAACTTCAACTTGCCAATTTTAAAGCCATCGGTTAAAGTTAAATATTTCCGATCTTGAGAAAGCTTCCACCCAGAGGTTTTATATTCAACTGAGTGACCGCGTTTCTTAAATTTCGGATATCCTTTCTTTCCCGGCTTGTTCTTTTGGCAGTTGTCAAAGAATTTGGCAATGCCCGACCATGCCCTTTCAGCACTAGATTGCCTTGCTTGGGAGTTGAGCTGATTGGCAAATTCGTACTCTTTGGCAAGTACCGCCATGTACTTGTTAAGGTCGTACTTGTTTGCGCCCCGATTATCCATCCAGTATCTCAGCGCCTTATTCCGACAGAACAGCGCGGTACGAATCGCCTCATCTATGAGTCCGTACTGCTCTGTTTTACCTTTTAATTTTGCTTCGAGAACTAACATGGTTGGGACTAATCTTATCTAGAGTATTCTAGTATAGAATTGGGGCAACAATATCAAGAAATATCAAGCTGTCCTTCTAGGACGGGGTTTTAAACCCATTTCTCTGATAAGTTGTTTGATAAATCTGAATTGGGCGGTTAATTCCCTTAAAACGATGCTCTCCCATTGACTGAAAGCTTTGAGGACGGCGTAATAAAGATAAAGTGGCTTCGCTGATTACGCATTGACCTGGGGGACAAATGGTTTCCATCCGTGCCGCCAAGTTAATTGTTGCTCCCAAGGCGGTATAATCGACCCGCTGAGAACTGCCCACATCTCCCACCACGGCTTTCCCACTGTTAATTGCCACCCGTAATTGTAGCGGTTCTAAAAAGACTTTATTGGCATTGAGTCGCTGGAGTCGTTCTAACATTCCCTTTGCCGCCGCCACCGCTCGTTCCGCATGGTCGGGCTGGGGTTCGGGAGCGCCAAAAAACGCCATAATACAATCCCCAATAAATTTATCTAGAGTGCCGCCCACAGCAAACACTTCTTGCAACATTTCTTCAAAGAAAGCATTGAGCAGTTGGGCAATTTGGGAAGGACGCAACCGCTCGGACATGGGAGTAAAGCCGACAATATCGGCAAATAGAATGCTGATATCCCGTTCAATTGGTAGCAGTCGTGCTTCCGATAAATCTCCCATTGCCATCATTTGCTGCACCACGGCTGGAGAGTGATAGCGCTCTAGGCGATGGCGAATAATTTCTTCCCCGCGCAATTTCTGGGTGAGCAGCCACCGTTGGACGCTGGAAGCAACTAGATTGCCCAGAGTGGAAAAAAAGCTCAAGTCTTCATCGCCACCTTTAGTCCAATGCTGTACGGACAAATGAGCATCGGCATAGAGAACCCCCACTACCTTATTTTCGTCCCACAACGGCACAGCCAGGGCGCTGCGGATGCCTTTAGCCAGGATGCTGTGTTCCCCTTCAAAGCGCTCATCTTCTTGTGCGTCGGCAGTTTTAATCGCGACTTTATCTGCAAATACTTTTTGGCAAATGCTGCGGCTAATCCAACTGGCATCCGCCAGCAGATTTTCTCGCTGCACAGCGTATCTGGCAGCGGCGTTGAGCAATTCCAGTTTGCTAGAACCAGTTAAGTCAATCAGTAACGCCAAGCGGTCAATGCTTTTCAGGTTGCGGAAGACTACTTCTTGAACTTGGGAGAAAATGGCCTCAATGGATTCAGCCGAATTTAGACCTTTGGTAATATCAATCAGGTCTTTCAGGCGCGCGATCGCTTTTTGGTGATGACCAATATCGTCGCTTTGGAGGCTGCTGTCAATCCACTTCATCTGCAAGTCTTCGGCCTTGCGGAGAATAGTCATCCCTTCGGCAGCCGACCTGACTACATTTTGTTGCGTCGGAAATTCCGGCGACTCTAGTAACAGGACGCTAACGAAGGTATGGCCTAGCTGGATAATATCGCCATCTTTGACTTTTTGCGGCGAGGTCACAGGACGCTCATTTAAGCGCGTGCCATTGGTACTGCCTAAGTCTTCTAATAGCCAAGCACTGTCAGCGGCTCGACAAAAGCGGGCGTGATATCGAGAAATTTCTAGGAAGGGCAAACATAAATCGCATTCTGGCAATCGCCCGATGTTAAATTCATCCTTATTCACCGCAACTGTTTTTTCGATTTCTCCCTCAAGTTGTAGGCGCAGCTTGAGTTCAGCCATTACTTATAAACCTCCTTGAACCCTGGCGAACAAGGCTTGCTAGATTCCTAGGGCAAAGAATGGTCAAACCTGCACCCACAAGGTTGTGACGTTTTCCTGGCGATTCCTCCAACCATCTTAACCCCTGACCAAAATCTTTTTGGGGAAACGTCCCTAGGTTGACCGCTGGGAGGAGGGCTAGAATGATTAGACTGGAGGTAGATAGGCTTGACACTCCCTGGTCTAAAGACGCGGGGATTCTTAAGAACAAACTTTGGGGGATGAATCCGCCCAAAGCTTGATTCTTAAAGGGTTAGTCAGCAACCCGCTACCCACTCGCTCAATAATTGAGTCTATGGCTACTTTTGATTTCCTGATAATATTGGCTGCACCATTAATATCTGCATTCAATATTAATCCCTGAGTCGAACGGTACAAGCCTCGTTTAATTCTTTGGCCTGATGGTTGCCAATTGTCGGGTTTTTCACCGACTTTCACTGGCAGCAAATCTCGGTCTAAGAAGCTGGATTTCGATGTGTAAGATTCATCTTGTTCTACAAATCGCCATCCCCTTAAATCGCACTCTTTTGGTTCCAAGACTTCAACCTGCGACCATCAATGATGAAGGGCTTACCATTGCTAGAGGCACAAGTTAACCAGTTGTTGATGCCGTGGTCTATTCCCAAAACCCCGGTTACTGACAAACTACAACTAGGAGCTTGTTCAGTCAGAGATTCGTGGACGTATTCAACCCAGACCTCACCATTTCTAGGGATTAACCTCAGTTCTTTAATCTGGCAATTTTTCAGCCGTTCGGGTATTGTCACCCAGAGCGCATCTGTCCCAAAGTGTTCTTTCCCTTTGATTCCCAGAGGCAGCCTGATCCGATTACCGACTATTTTTAAGGCTTGTCCCGGATAGGAAACCTGGTACATACCGCCTTTAGTTCTGTACTTTGGCAGTCTCGGTTTTTGATTAAGCGCTCCTTTCTTGGCTAACTTGGACAAGGTTCGGAAAGAGCTAAAGGATTCGGCGACAGATTTCAGAGATTGTTGAGCCACTTGCGAGTAGAGCAGCCCGTAATTCTCGTTAGTCTTGGCTATTTTGTCCAAGTCCGGATATTTAATTGCGCCTTTGTCCTGAAAGTACCGCTGCCGACTCTCGTAAATTCCGACATTAAACAGGTTGTTTGACCATCTCAGCAGTTGCTCAACAATGGTTTTATCGAGTCCCGTTAAATGCCAAACATCTTTTTGGACTGCGTACATCTGTTTTACCGTCTGTGGTTGTACCATGTTGATTATACACTGTCTCTACGGCGGGGAATATCTGTACAGAAACAGTTAAGCGTTACATTGAAGCTCATGCGAGAGTAGTCCCGATTTATCCTGCCACGCCCTTTCATGCCGGGACTAAAGTCACAGGGTTTTCAGGGGATTTCTTATAAATATTCCTTATCCCTACATTGATAGTCTGCCTGTTCGCCCTTTGCCCGATTTCTGGATCATACAACTTCACGATCAAATTTCAGGAGTCCCAAAAATTGCCGCAGCCCTTAGTGAAATCAACAGAAATACTAGAAAAGTCCACTGGTTATTTTAAACGCGCCCCGATTGCCTTTGCTGTCCTCGTCCTAGGATTAGTTATGACTGGGTTTGCTTGGTATTTTGCTAAACAAAAAGTAGACCAAGAAGCCAAAGAACACTTTAATGAACAAGCTGTGAAAGCTAAAAATGCCCTAGATAATCGAATTCAAGTTTATCTCGATACCTTCCAAGCAGCACGGGGGTTTTGGAACGCCAATCATGGGGATGTAAACTACGATAAATGGAAGATTTTTGCTGATTCTTTGCGCTTGCAAGAGCGATATCCTGGAATTAATGGGATTGGATTTATCCGGTATGTCCCCAACTCAGAAAAAACCGCCTACGAGCAGCGGGTTCGGAAAAACAATGGTTTAATCAACTCTATTTACGCTAATTATCAAATCCAACCTCCCGGCGATCGCTCAGAATATTTTGCCGTCGAATATTATGAACCAATTCCTACAGATGTTAACATTATGGGCTTTGATGTCGGCATTGAACCTGTGCGGCGCAAAGCGGCAGAACGAGCTAGAGATACAGGTAAAGCCGCTGCCACTAAAAGAATTACTCTGATTAGGGATGGTGACGAAAAAAAACCAGCCTTGCTAATTTATCTGCCCGTATATCGCCAAAGTACGACCCCCACTAACCTACTCGGAAGAAGGGAGAATTTGGAGGGGTTTATTTATGCTTCTTTTGTTGCCGAAGAACTGATTAGAGAAACTTTATCCGATGCCCTGAATCAAGATTTTGATTTATCCATTTATAATGGCACAAATTTGATGTATGGTCAAGATTTGACATTGGTTGCCAATAACCCCAAGTCATATTATCGTCAGGTAATGACTATTGATATCGCGGGAGAAACCTGGGATTTATATTTTACTAGCCGTCCCAATCTCCGAATTGGGTCTGGTCAAGACTTGCCGCCGCTGATTTTATTTGTGGGCATTTTAATTAGCTTATTATTATTTACCATCGTCTGGTCTTTGGCTTCATCCCGCAATCAAGCCTTATTTCAAAATGAGCAAATTAAGCAAACCTTGTTAGAACTACAACATACTCAAGCCCAACTGATTCAAACTGAGAAAATGTCTAGTTTAGGGCAATTAGTGGCCGGGGTTGCCCACGAAATCAACAATCCAGTTAACTTTATTTATGGCAATCTTACTTACACCTACGAATATGCTAAAGATTTATTAGATCTCGTCCATCTCTATCAGCAACATTATCTTAACCCTCCGGCGGAAATTCAAGCGGAATTAGAAAGAATCGAACCTGATTTTTTGATGGAAGATTTATCGAAGGTGCTTTCTTCGATGAAAATAGGGGCGGATAGGATTCGGCAAATTGTGCTATCGCTGCGGAATTTTTCCCGCTTAGATGAATCAGAAATGAAGTCCGTTGATATCCATGAGGGGATTGACAGTACGCTATTAATTTTGCAAAGTCGTCTGCACTCCGAGCGAGTTTGGAAAGAAACCGGAAATCGGGATATTCAGGTTATTAAAGAATATGGTGATTTACCTCTAATTGAGTGTTATGCGGGGCAATTAAATCAAGTTTTTATGAATATCTTAACCAATGCGATTGATGCCTTAGAAGAGATGATGAAACAAGAATTAGGTGATTTCATTCCGACAATTAAAATTAGCACGGAAGTTTTAGAACACAATCAAGTAATGATTAGAATTACTGACAATGGACCAGGAATGACCGAGGAAGTTAAAAAGAAATTATTCGATCCTTTTTTTACTACTAAGTCTATTGGCAAAGGGACAGGTTTAGGAATGGCAATTAGCTATCAAATTATTGAAAAGCATGGGGGGAAACTTTGGTATGATTCCGAACCGGGAAAGGGGGCGGAGTTTTTGATCCAGATTCCAGTGCAGCAAAATTTAGACGTTTAGGGTAGTTGTTGAGCGGAAAAATCAAACTAATGGTATCATTATCCGAATACATCACTGATTGAAGGGCAATTCAATATGGTGCAAGCACCTGTATCTCCTGTGGTGCTAGTCATCTTAGATGGCTGGGGTTATCGCGAAGAGACTGACGGCAACGCCATTGCATCTGCCAAAACTCCCATCATGGATAGCCTGTGGGCGGCTTATCCTCATACCCTGCTGCGGACTTCTGGGAAAGCGGTAGGATTACCAGAAGGTCAAATGGGTAATTCGGAAGTTGGTCATTTGAATATTGGTGCGGGCAGAGTAGTTCCCCAAGAATTAGTCCGAATTTCTGATGCGGTGGAAGATGGCTCTTTACTCGGCAATCCAGATTTGGTGCAAGTTTGTCAGGAAGCGAAGGCACGCAGCGGCAAGTTGCACTTAATGGGGTTGTGTTCGGAAGGGGGGGTACATTCCCATTTAGACCATTTATTCGGATTGCTGGATTTGGCTAAAGCCCAAGGCTTGACAGATGTCTGCATTCATGCAATTACCGATGGCAGAGATACAGACCCCAAAGAAGGTATTGAAGCGATCGCCAAAATTGAAGCCTATATTCAGCGTACCGGAATTGGGCGAATTGTCACCATTGGCGGGCGGTATTATGCGATGGATCGCGATCGCCGTTGGGATAGAATTGCACTGGCCTATCAAGTAATGACGACAGATGGTGCGGGGAGCGGCAAGTCAGCGGGAGAAATCCTACAAGCTGCCTACGATGAAGGGATAACGGATGAATTTCTTTTGCCTGTACGAGTTGCACCGGGAGCCGTGGCAGCGGGAGATGCCGTAATTTTCTTTAACTTCCGTCCCGACAGGTCTAGACAACTGACATTTGCCTTTGTCGATCCCAAGTTTACCGGATTTGAACGGGAAATTATTACCCCGCTGTCTTTTTTAACTTTGACTCAATACGAACCAACTTTACCTGTATTGGTAGCCTTTAAGCCCCAAAATTTGACAAACTTGTTAGGGCAGGTAATTTCTGACCGAGGGTTGAAACAATTCCGGGCAGCAGAAACTGAAAAATATGCCCATGTCACCTACTTTTTCAATGGGGGTTTAGAAGCACCTTTCCCAGGAGAAGATCGGGAAATGGTGATGAGTCCGATGGTGGCTACCTACGACAAAGCACCCCCCATGTCTGCCGATGCGCTGACAGATGTGGCGATCGCTGGGGTGAAAAAACGCATATACTCTTTAATTGTGATTAACTACGCCAATCCGGACATGGTAGGTCATACAGGTAAAATGGATGCTACCATCCAAGCGATTGAAACCGTAGATCGCTGCGTGGGGCGATTGCTAGAAAGTATTGTCCAAGCTGGCGGCACTACCATTATTATTGCCGATCACGGGAATGCTGAATATATGGCAGATGAACAGGGCAATCCCTGGACAGCCCACACAACGAACCCCGTACCATTTATCCTGGTAGAAGGGGAAGGAGTGAAAATTCCGGGACGTGGCACGGATGTGGAATTGCGAAGCGACGGACGTTTAGCGGATGTTGCGCCGACAATTCTAGAAATTTTGAAGTTGCCCCAACCGGGAGAAATGACTGGGGTTTCGATGTTGTTGCCTGCGAAATTTGAAGTCCGCCCCAATCGCACTCCAGTTAAAGTTAATTTGTAATTCTGTAGGATTTGAAAAACTGAGTTATGACTGTTTTAAACGTTGTAGAAACAATTTGGTCTTTATCGGCTTTGGGAATGATTGTGTTAGTGTTACTGCACAGTCCGAAAGGTGATGGGATTGGGGGAATTGGCGGACAAGCGCAATTATTTACTAGCGCCAAAAGTGCCGAAACTGCTCTGAATCGAGTTACCTGGATTCTTAGCATCACGTTCATTTCTTTAACGGTGGTGTTGAGTGCGGGTTGGCTAGTCGCAAAATAGTAATTTTGCCAAATATACTTAGATGAATGGGTTCAAGTCATTTTTACTCGTTTTACTCGTTCCCAGGCTCTGCCTAGGCTGTTGACTTTGTGAGTTTTTGGGGCAAATTGTTCATGCAATAACTATGTCATCATACTGGGTCTAAATTATTAACCCAGGTCTGTATTTT
>CAKZHE010000274.1 GCA_936920195.1 uncultured cyanobacterium
CAGTTCAGTTAACTAAGTTCGTAGTTGGGCTTCAGCCCTAATCCGGAGAGGGCTGAAGCCCAACTACGAACTTTTGCGTTCTTTTATTGACCACCTTGCGTAAATGGTTTTTAAAAACCATTTTGTCCAGCTTGGCAAGTTGCCACCCGCTGCCAAGAACTACTAGGATTGACTTCGGCAGTATTCGCCACTAACATCACTTTTCCCTGCCTTATCTGCAAACCTTGTGCTTCGACTAAAGGAGAAGGGGAATTTTCAATCTTGGTTATGGCTGGAGGATTGGCAGTTAATTCAGGCTTCCCTACCCCAGAACTATTTCTATCCAGCCAATTAATTGCTAAGGTATCGCTATTGAGGGATTCGTAGGGATTGATTGGTAAACCGCCTTTACCAGTAATTATAAATTGACTGGTATTAGAATTAGCATCGACTTGACAGCGATCGCCCTCTAAACTTTTCTCTTTCCCTAGTTGACTTGGTAGCACCGTTAAAGCTCTACTAGCATCGATGGCTAAAGCATTAATAGTTACAGTACCACTAACTCCGTAGGCAGAACTAGCGGTGATGTCGCTACGGGAGGTTAATTGGGAGCGATATGTCAAACCATAGATGGCAGTGGTGGAAATAGTAATGTTGCCGCCGCTGCCTTGAAAGGCATTGGCGGTAATGTCGCTATTTTCCGAAGGCACGGCGATTACAAAGCTAGAATTAATGTTGAGGTTGCCGCCATTGCCAGTACCGCCAGCGGAGGCAGAAATTAAACTGTTATGGCGCATCAACAAATAATCTGAGGCAACTAAATTAATATTGCCGCCGTCGCTGGCAGCGGTGTCGGCAACCAGTTGACTTTGATTGTCTAAAAATATCTTGGTGGCGTTAATGGTGAGCGTACCACCTTCGCCGCTGGCTTTGGAACTCACTTCAACTTGACTGTTGTTGGCAGAAAACTCTTTGGTGGTAATTTGTAAATTGCCAGCTTTGCCAGTACCAGAACTTTGGGCTAAAATTTGACTTTGATTTTCCAGGGTAACGGCATCTTGGGCATTAATATTAATAGTACCGCCTTGTCCTTGTTGGGAAGTAGATGCGGTGATAGTGGCATTGTTTAAACTTAATTGATTTACATCTAGATTGATGCTGCCTGCATTTCCCCCGCCGGAAGATCTCGCGCTCAATTGTGCGCCATTATTTAAAGAAAGGGTAGATGTGGTGATGCCAATATCTCCCGCATTACCTATTCCCGTGGAAAAAACTGAAATGATACTTGCTGCGCCATCATTAGGAACATTATTTGTTCCTAGGCTAGCCAATCGAGAAGCGTAAGTAGAATCGTTACCAGAAATAGTAATACTATCTGTGGCATTTACCGCAATTTTACCTGCTGCACCGTTGCCTGTGGTAGTTGCCAAAATTTGTCCGCCGGATAATAAATTCAAATTGCTGACATTAACCGTAATATTTCCGCCATTGGAATTGCTGACTGTGCTGGCGTTGAGAAAGGCTCCATCTTCAAGTTGTAAAGTTCCCGTCGTAATTTTGATATCGCCACCGCTGCCAGCATTGCTACCTTCAGAACTGCTGGATAAACCGCTGGTTTTACCATTGCTGGCAGTACCAAAGAGAGAAATGGTATCATTGGCTTCCAAGGAAATACTGCCAGCATTGCCAGATTGGGACAAAGTATTATTATAAATCAGCGTGCCTTGCAAACTGATGTTAGTACCAGCTTGAAACAGGACGTTGCCCGCATTACCAGTACCATTAGTATCGCTAAAAATGGTAGAGTTGTTAAGGGCGATCGCACCTTGACTTGTCAGCGAAACATTACCTGCATTAGCTGTTCCCCTGGCGGAACTACTAACATTAGTATTATTCAAGGTAATTGAGTTATTGGCTTGAAAGCTGACACTACCAGCATTGCCCAGTCCAATAGTATCAGTAAAAAAGTTACTTTGATCGGCGATAATACTGCCCCCAGCTTGCAAAGAAACTGTTCCTCCTTCTCCTACAACGCCAATATAGTTTTGAATGACAGTCTGGTTTTGAAAAACAATATCGCCAGCGGCTTGCAGATAAATATCTCCGGTGCTGCCCATGGTAGTACCAGATCGAAAAATATTGCTGTTCTCCGTTAAAGTAATTGTGCCGCCACTGTTAATATTTAGATCTTTAGCGGCAACTACTCCAGCCAAAATGATATTTCCTAAAGTAATATTACTGGCAGCGGTAATGGCGATCGCATCGCTGAAAATTGCTGTAGAGTTGAGAGTGCCAGCACTGGTATCAATGGCTCCATTGTGGCTTGTCAGGGTAATATTGCCCCCATTAGCTTTAATATCCTTTGTATTAATATTGCCTGCGGCTTCTAAAATTGCACTGCCGCCGTTGGTAGTTATTATATTGCCCAAAACGCTAATTTTTCCGCCGGATGAGCTACCAGCGGGAGTAAAATTTGTGACTCCCACAGTAATAGGAATATTAGCCGGATTTGTCAAAGTGGTTAAACCTGCTCTTAAAATCAGCGATGGGTTACTTCCTAAAATATAGGAGTCAGAGCCAATCGGTGCAGGCAACAAACTAGCATCAGCCATGAGAATATTAATTGCACCCGTGGCGATAATGCTGCCTGTGGCTTCTACTTTCAAAGATGCTCCAGTGTAATTGCCAAAAGTTACATCGCCGTTGGCACTGATAATCGGATCTTGAATGCTGAGAAAATTCCCAACTTCCCCGGCTAAATTTTGAATTGTAAAGTTGCCGCCGCTGGTAAAATGGGCATCGCCAGAAATTATGCCGTCGCTGATTAAACTCAGATTGCCAGCACTGACAAAGGGGGTTTGGGGATGATTTAGAGCTAAAATATCGATAGCGCGATCGCCCTGAATAATTAAATTTCCTCCAGCTTGAATTAAGACGGGATTTGCCGTACTATCTCGAACCTGTAAATTATGCTTTGCCCAAAGCTGTAAATTTCCAGTTGTCTGCAACTGACTTTCTACAAGTTGCAAATCTCGCGCCGCTGTCATGGTGGCGGTTTGAGCAACACCATTTTTCAGGGCAATATTTCCCGGTTGGACAATTATGCCTGAATTGCCAATTGCCAACCCTTCGGCAGTAGCAGTTAAACTAGGATTATAGCTGCCAAGTGCTAGTAATTCACTTAAAGATGCAGCCGGATTATCTGAATTTAAAATAGTAGTGAGGATTAAATTACCTTCAGGCGATCGCAGTTCTCCGGTACTGACAATTGTTCCTGCTGATAAGGTTAAATTTTGTCCAGATGCAACGGCTAAATTTCCTGCATTAATAATACTTTTTGGTTGCCCTGTTCCCCATTGTACTCCCACTGGTACGCTCATAGTTAATAAGGGGAGAGATCCCGTATCTGTGGCGCTGAATAAATTGCCATCAGCAAATTTTATCGCCTTAGCTGTGGTAGCAGTAAAGGAACCGCCAATTTCTAACTTGGTATTTTCACCAAAAACAATTCCGTTGGGATTGATCAAAAATAAATTAGCCGTACCATTGGCTTTAATTAATCCATCAATATGAGAAATAGCCGTACCTGTAACCCGACTAATAATATTTTCAATGCCACTATTATTAAAATAGGCAGTGCTACCTGTGGGTAGAGAAAAATTACTAAAACTGTGAAATAAATTCCCCCCTCGAATTGCGCCGCCATCAATTTGATAAATACTGCCAGATGAGTTGACAAGCGAGCTTTCTGCCCCTAAAGTGGCATCAGGAATCACTTGGGCTAAGGCAGAGAAAGATTGACAGGCGAAGCCTTGCGTGCGCGTTAGCGCTATCGCGCTGATACTGCCATAGGTCAATAATTTCCAAGTCCAATTTTTCAGCTTGCAGTTAATATTCATTCTTCTTTTTAAAATGGCATAATACCAATTTTATTTTACTCGTTCCTCCGCTCTGCCTGGGAACGCCCCCTAAATCCCCCAATGCTGGGGGACTTTGAACCTTTCAAATTATCCTGTTCCCCCCAAAGTTGGGCAGGGCTGTTTCACGCTAGGATTTTTGACGGTCTGAAAGCCTTGCTTTGCAAGGCTTTCAGACGATAATTTCTACCAAGAAGGTCGGAATTATTAAAAACTCCTGTTTTGCCCACTGGGAGAGGCGTTGGAAAGCCTAAGATCGGAAATTGAACGTTAGCGTGAAACAGCCCTGCCAAAGTTGGGGGGTTAGGGGGGCGATTATCATCCCGAAAATCAGTTCAGAAACTGCATGAACAGAAACCCTAAAAAGGTACAACAGCCTAGGCACTACCTCCGACGATTGCCAAGGGAGAAGATTGCCCTCTTATCCAAACTCCAATTGATCGCTCTCTCATTGTAGGGTTTCAGATAAAGTGAGATCCCATTTTATATAAAATGAGATTTCTTTCATATAAAATGAGACGGCAGCGCATACTACAAGTAATACAAAGGGGGGTTCGCCGAGTTGTAATCTTTGTAGTACAGTAAATTGTAGTAAATTGTAGGGTGCGTTAGCGGCAGCGTAACGCACCGTTAACTGGTAAGCGGTGCGTTAGCGATAGCGTAACGCACCCTACTAATACTGATAAATGTTGGGTTTCGTTCCTCAACCCAACCTACGATTGCTTCCCATTACTGCTATTTTTTCCCTTAGACTAATCGGATCATTTGAATCCGATAGCGCTCTTTTTTGGTAATGGCAATTTCCCCAATTTCTAGCCTACCTTTGCCACTAATTGCAATTAAATCTCCTGACTTTAGTTGATGACTGGGACTAGAAACTTCTTTCCAATTTACCCGCGCTTCCCCTCCCGAAATTAAGTCCGCCATTTTGCTGCGAGACATTCCAAACCCAGCCGAAGCGATCGCATCTAATCTTAAAGAAGCTTCTACTGTGGTCATTTCTTTCTTTTTGGGCGGACGCGCTTTTAATTCCTCCAGAGAAATTGGTTGGACTTTAACAGGAACTGAACGAACTTGAGTCAGGTGCTGAGTCAAAAATTCGGCTATTTCTGGAATAACGATCGCCTGCGCTCCCTGCTCCCCTAGAATAATCAAATCGCCAGTTTTGTCGCGGACAATTCCAGTTCCTAAAATGGCTCCTAAAAAATCCCGATGATTGGCAGGATCGAATAAAAAGTTACCCGCTATTCCTAAAGCCACAATTGGCACTTGGGTACTATCTAATGGTAGTTCAGAACGAGCGATCGCTAGTCGCTGTCTTTCCGCCGTGGGATAACCCCCCCAGGAGACTAATTGAACTTCGGTGAGACGGGCAAACAATTGCTGAATCTCAATTTGTTCTGGGGGGGATAAAAAGTCTGTCACTACTACTTCCCAGTTTTTAATTGCCTGTTCTGCTAAATCAATGGCGCGAGCAGCAACTTCTCGATTTTCGACACCTTTCAGTAATTCTTCTCTGGGCAACATTTTTAAAACACTTACCTGAATCTTGGCTACTCTGCCTCAAACTTCTGCCGCTGAGGGATTGGGGCTAAAAAAGTTTCTCACCACCTGACGCAGTTGTTCGCTATCAAAGGGTTTGGTTAAATATTCTGTCGCTCCAGCTAGACGACCCTGGACTTTATCAAAGACACCATCTCTAGCAGTTAACATAATAATGGGCAGAGCATGGAATTGGGGCAGGCTGCGAACAGTACGGCAAAGTTCCAAGCCATCAACTCCCGGCATGGAAACGTCCAATAGCAACACGGCAATTTGTTCGTGGTAAATCAAGGCTAGCGCATCCACGGCATTATCCGCGACTAGGACTCGATACTCGCTGCCCAGCGCCCGTTTGACCATTTCTTGCATGACTGTGCTATCATCCACTGCGAGGATAGTCGGGACACCATTTACACCTGAAGGCATATTTCCTCCATTTTTTGAATAACAGGCAACTTCTTCTAATTCAGTATAATTAATTAATCAAACTTATGAGGGATTTCCCCATATTTTTAAAAGGGGATATTTTTAGAGTGCATCTTTTTCAGATTGTTTCGACAATTATTAATATTTTGTTACTATTTGTCCTGTCCCCAAAACTTTAACAATATTCGGCGCGATCGCTGCTCCCCCTCAAAAAACAGGGCTGTCTGAGTTAAAAAAGTTGGGAGATGGGAGGGGAGATGGGGAGATGGGGAGATGGGGAGATGGGGAGATGGGGAGATGGGGTGTATTAGTAGGGTGCGTATAGCCTTCGGCATGGCTTCGCTAAAGCTATAGCGTAACGCACCGCCATCACCTACCAGCGAACGGTGCGGCAGCGTTACGCACCCTACTGGATACTTAGCATGAAACAGCCCTGCCCTCAAAAACCAGCCGAAATATCAAGTCTTGTTACAAAAATGACCAACAGTGGTTAGCGATCGCTCTGAAATGGTAAAGACGAGGCAAAAATTGATTTTTTCGGAAACGCAAAGTTTTTTAAACAAATAATAAAAAAAATATTAATAAGTCTATGATGGAAATATATCCTATCAGGGAACGATCTAATTTAGGGGTGCGGTGAAGAATTTAAAGGCAACTGAATCGTTATTTAAAAAATAATTAAAGATTAACCGTTGCTAGTCAAAGAACGGTACGGCTTTTGGAGCGGAGGATTTTGTAGTAATGAGTACCATACCCGGTCAAGGAAGAGTTCGACTAACTTCTATTAGTCGAGATCGCTTCCTGAACTTAACCACGGCAGCAGCTTTTGATGATATAGCCCTGCTAGCGGCGGATATTTGCCAAACACCTGTAGCCTTAATCAGTTTAATCGATAGCCAATGCCAATGCTTAAAATCAACCTTTGGCGTAGAAAAAGTGGCTGCCCAGCGTTACCTAGATTTTAGCACCTATGCCATTTTGCAACCCGAACTTTGCCAAAATAATATTTCCATCATTCAAGATACATTAACTGATAAACGATTTGCGAAGAATGCCTTAGTTAAAATTCCCCCGGAAATTCGCTTTTATGCTGGAGTGCCATTACTAACTTCAAAAGGGATGATGTTAGGGGCAATATCAGCAATTGATTTTCAGCCGCGCTCTTTCAGCTTACAACAACAGCAAGACCTCCAACTATTAAGTCGAATTTGCGTCACTCAACTGAATTTAACCAATGCTAGTCAAATTATTAATCAATGTCAGCGATCGGAAATAAGCTTGTCCAAGCGAGAAATTACCTATTCTACCTTTAAAGAAAGCTACTTAGGGGCAGTTACCATACCCAATAAAATCGATCGAAACCAATTTAAATTAGCCAACGGGACAGAATTACTCTTAGCACCAATAGCCAATGCGATCGCCGAAGGAGTTGTCATTACCGATCCCAGCCAAATAGACAATCCAATTATTTATTGTAATCCCGCTTTTTCGCAAATTACTGGTTATCAATTAGGCGAAATTATCGGGCGCAATTGCCGCTTTTTGCAAGGGGCAGAAACCGATCCGGAAGCATTAGCAGAAATTCGGGCTGCCATTGACGAAAAACGGGAAATAAAAACTACTTTACTCAACTATCGGAAAAACGGACAACCTTTCTGGAACGAGCTAAAAATTTCGCCCATATTTGCCGACAATGGCGAGTTAATTTACTTTGTCGGCATTCAATCTGATATTACCGAAAGAAAAGAAGCCGAAGCTAAATTACTGGAGCGATCGCATCTATCTAATTTAGCCGCTGAAGTGGGAACAATCCTGGGAGGAGTAGGGACTTTAGCCGAAATTCTCCAACATTGCGCTCAAGTATTAGTCGAACATCTTCCTGTTGCCCAAGTTGGTATTTGGACAACAAATGAAAAAACTCAAATATTGGAGTTACAAGTAATTGCTCCGGTTAGTGCTAGCAATCTATTTACTCAATGCTATCAGCCCGAAAAAGGTACGGAAATTTGTTTGGTGGCAGAACATAGTATTGTCCCCAGTAATTTACTCACCTATTCCTTAATTGTAGAAGAAAGATTAGTGGGAGCAGTCGCTTTAGCTAGTTCCCAACCCTTAAGCGCCGCCGCCCAAGAATTTTTGCAATGGATTGTCAATGCGATCGCGATCGCCATCGATCGTTCTTGGGCGAAAATTGCTTTAATGGCTCGCCGAGAAGGTTTACTTTTTCGCCTTGCCAACCAGATTCGCAACTCCCTCGATCTCAATACCATTTTGGGAACAGCAGTTAATGAAATTCGGACTTTATTACAAGTTGATTGCTGCAACTTTGTTTGGTGCTGGATTAACCCCATTTATCCTACATTGAGCGTTACCCACGAAGCCAATGCCGATAGTAATTCTCCTAGTTTTTTAGGCAATTGTCCCCCCAAACAGTTAATTCCCCTAGCCAAGAAAATTGCTAATTTACAAACCCTGCGGGTGGATAATATTACCTGCGATTCTCATTTGGAAAGTGAAATCCAAGCCTTATTAATTAGTCTGGGAGTGACTTCCCAACTCCTGATTCCCCTCAAAACTCGCGCCGGACAATTGGGAGGCATTGTTTGCAGCCAGCGCAGCGGTTCTCGACCTTGGAGCGATAGTGAAGTAGAATTATTGCAAGCAGTAGTAGACCAACTAGCGATCGCCATCGATCAAGCTGAACTCTTTGCTCAAACTCGCGCCGCTGCCTTAGCTGCTCAAACCCAAGCTCAACAATTAGAGCATACCTTACAAGACCTGAAACAAACTGAATCGCGGTTAATTCAAACCGAAAAAATGTCTAGTTTGGGGCAAATGGTAGCTGGTATTGCCCACGAAATCAACAATCCAGTCAACTTTATTACCGGGAATTTAACCCATACCAGCAGCTACATCCATGATTTGTTAGATGTTCTCCATCTGTATCAACAACATTATCCCCAACCCGCTCCAGAAATTCAAAGTTTAGTTAATGAAGTTGACTTAGAATTTTTGTTGGATGACTTGCCTAGGATGCTCTCTTCCATGCACCTAGGAGCCGAGCGCATCCGCCAAATAGTCTTATCTTTGCGGAGTTTTTCCCGTTTAGATGAAGCTGAAATGAAACCAGCAGACATCCATGAAGGGATTGACAGTACCCTTTTAATTTTGCAACACCGCTGCAAGCCAACAGCTTCTTTTGAAGGAATTGAAATTGTTAAGAATTATGGAACTTTGCCCTTAGTCGAATGTTATCCTGGACAGCTAAACCAAGTATTTATGAACATTTTAGTTAATGCGATGGATGCTTTGGAAAGTCAAACCCATCCCCGGATTATTACTATTAGTACCGAAGTGGTGAGTGGGAAAGAATCCCAAGCCTGTTTAGGAATAGATTCCAGCGTATTAATTCGGATTCACGATAATGGATTGGGAATGAATGAAAATGTTAATAAACGCCTATTCGATCCTTTCTTTACTACTAAACCTGTGGGCAAAGGAACTGGTTTAGGGTTAGCTATTAGCTATCAAATTGTGGTGGAAAAGCATAAAGGCATTCTCAAGTGTTTGTCAGAGCCTGGACAAGGGGCAGAATTTTGGATTCAAATTCCTCTGCAACAACAGGAATTAAGTTAAGAAATGGTAGTTCAATCCACTTTATTGGGTTGATTGGGTTGAAAAATTTGTATTTATAATTAGTTGCCGCAATTCCTGCCACTCTGGGATTAATGTCCAAGGATCGTCCATTTTCGCTATCCCATTTTCTATTCTTTTCAGAAACGCATCTGTGGAATTAGTCCCAGGTTCGCTGGATTGAAATCCAAATTCTTCCAGATCTTTTATGATGGAATAGAGTAAATCTTTGCCTGCAAAGAAAGTTAAGTAATTCTGAAACCGAACTCCTCCAGGGCGGAACTGTGGAAGTAGCTGATTAAACTTTTCTATAACATTTTTTGGCTGTACAATGCGATCGCCTTTTCTTTCTTCAACAATTTTACGAATATTTGTTTCACAAGCTTCTTTTCCCAATTTTTTAGGAAAACAATATTTTGTACCGCTAACTTTAACTTCCTCGCCCCAATGGTTAGAAAACCCAGAGCAGAATAAGGCAGTTCGCGCCGCTGTATATGCTGCAATTTTTTCTGCGGCTTTGTCAAGAGCAGATTGATATTTATCTAGATCTATTGAAGGTTTTTGACCTCTTAAAGCCCGTTTTACAACATTAGGATCGAGTAAATAATTTTCAATTTCCTTTCTTTCCCAAGTCCAACCTAGTTGGATATCATTTTGATTGTATGGTTTAGGTTTGTTTTCAATTGGCATATCTTGACAATCAAAATCCCGATCTACCAGTCCAGCTAGATTTGGATTAATGGCGCGATCGCCAATAATACTTGATGCAAAAAAGTTTTTACTACCAATTGGCTTAACTTCACATTTTTTTGCTAATAGCTGCCCAATTATCTTCATATCAAGACTATTTTTATTCCCCTCACAATACAGTATATTTACAGGCACAATACTCCTCCCGGCAAACGATATGTATCGCTTTCTCCAATCAGATTATTTACTGACTCAGAGTGGGTAGTAAAAATAAATTGGCAAGTGGGAGCAATTCTAGATAATTGGCTAACAAAAAACTGCGCCGCTGGGGGGTGTAAATTCAAATCAATTTCATCAATCAGCACTACAGAGGAGTAAATTTGTTGCTTAACAAACTCGTAAAGGATTAAAAATATTGATTGTTCGCCTCCTGACATTTCTTCAATGTCATAGATGCGATCGCCATCATCAACTACAAAATAATCACCTTCCTCATTGTCAATATTAGCAAGTCTTTCCATTTTAAACGAGCGATCTGGGAAAAATTTTTGATATAGTTTTTCTAATCGTTTTGAGCATTGAGCGCCATAGCTTTCAGGAGCTAATAATTGCGCCATTCTCCAACTAAATAGGTCGTTGTACAAATCTGTCCGTAATTCATAAGAAATTTTGCGAAACTCATCGAAGCAAAAAATACCTGGAAGTTTTTGCAACTCAGAAGGCAAAGATCGATTGGCTGGATTTGATTTAAGCAAGGATTGTATATAGTACCGACCTTTAAATTGCTCTCGCTCATTGGGATTGTTTCCAATTTGGCAATCATTTCCATTTACAACTACTTTGACATTATAGCTATTACCAGGTTGAACAAAGTCTTGTTCGGCGCGAAACTTTTCTGGTTGAGCATCATACCATTTTCTCGCTACTTCGCGAGTGGTGGCTAATTCTTCTTCCTCAAAAGATACTTCTAACTCAATTTGGGGAGTTTTTCCTTGCCAGTATCTTCCGGGGAGAAACCCTAGCCATTTAAAATCGGATATGTTTTGAATGCGTCCAGTTGCCAAGGCTAAAGGCAGCGCGATCGCTTGCAACAAAGTTGTTTTACCGCCGCCATTGTCGCCTAATACAAGATAGCGATCGCTAGCTTCATCCAAAATTTTATTTTTGAACGAAACTTCTAAATCTTTAAAGCGCTTAAAATTTTGAATGCGAATAGATTCAACCTTCATTTCGATCTTTTCTCCTGGCTGAGATACTTTATTATACCCTGATTTTCCTCATTCTTTGTTTAAATCTTAGGCTTGGCAATGGTTAGCCATCCCTGGTAAAGAGGCACTCTCCCGAATCATCGATAATTTTAGTCGAAAATAGCTTTGCGAACCAGAAGTCCGGCAGCAATTATTGCCAAGATAACTATTGCCAACACCCCAATATTATGAAGGAATATTGAAACCAAAATAGTCACAACTGACAAAATTAGCGATACCACCAGGCTCGCACCTGTAATGAATTCTCTCGATATTGAGCCTAAAAATGGCATGAAGTCTAGAAATACACTAATTGGCTCCGAAGCTAGGGCTAAACCTAACCACATAATGATAAATCCCACCGACCTCATAATCCAAGTCAAAGTATTATGTTCTGTTTTCAAAGTAGATATAGATTCTGCTCTATTACCTAAAAAAATTCGATATAATTTGGTATTGCTTTTATCAATATAGGGAACAATGCGATCGCCCCGGTCTAATTTACCCAAAACTGTGACATTTTGCCCCCGATCTAGCGTGAAGTATTGCAGGCGTAAATCGCCAATTTCAGGATTGGCGATCGCGTTCTTACCCTGATAGAGATAATTCCCCTGAATTTGGACTTTTTGATCTTTTAAAATTACGGTTTTGTCATTAAGTAATACTTGATTGGGAGTGGTGACATCAACGCTATACATCTCTAAGTTATAGATGCCTATTTTAGCATTAGCAACTTTAAACAGGTCATTTTGAATTAATTTGACGGGATTAGTATGTCCGGCAGAATAGTGAAACTTATCCGAATCTTCAGGTCGATCTACCCATCTTTTCCGATACCTATATTCAGTTGTTTTAGTCTCTGAACCATCCTTATTTATTTTTGTTTTAGTGTGGGTATTTTCTTCCCAGGCAAACATCTCTACATCCCTGGTGACAGCAATGTATTTTCCTGGCTTTAAAAATAAATTATCCCCCAATAGTTGATCGGAGGCGATCGCCCCTGTCAACGACACTAGGTGAGATTGGGCAGTAGGATTGCGCGTAGTCGCAGATATTTCTATAGAGGTTTTGGCAACTTGTGAAAGATCTACTCTCACTTCATTGGCATACAAAATCCCAAAAGAACCAAAAAATAGCACTATTCCTAAAATTGCTCCCCAAAAGGAGTCTCCTAATCTAGTCAGCCAATCAGTATTGGTGATTTCTCGATAAATATCGCACATGACCGCGCTAAATTTTATTTTCAGCTATGAAATTTAACACTTTTACCCCATTACTGTCAATGCTAAATAGTTTTTGGTAAATACGAATAGATTCAACCTTCTTTAAATCTTGGGCTTGGCAATGGTGAGTAATCCCTGGGAAAGAGGTAAGGTAACAGTGAATTTGCTACCTACACCCACTGCGCTCTTGACGGTAATTTCACCCCCGCAAAGATTGACGCAATTTTTTACTATGGCTAATCCTAAACCTGTACCAGAGATATTGCGAACATTACTCCCCCGGTGAAATGTATTGAATAACTGCGGCAGGTCTTTTTCAGGAATACCTATGCCCTCATCTTGGATGGAAAAAATAATTTTCTCTGGTTGACAAGCTAATTCTAGGGTTATCTTTCCCCCTTGGGGAGAATATTTAATCGCATTTGATATTAAATTATTCAGAATTTTTTCCAACAGGTCAATATCTATGCTAGTCTTAATATTAGAACTTTCAGTCACAAAGGAAAGTTGATAATTGTTACCAGCGATCGCTTGGGTTTCCTCAATTAAGTTCTGGCAAAAACTGACTAAATCTAAGGAAACTGGATTTAATTCAATTTTCCCCGCTTCCGCTTTGCTGATTTCGAGGATTTCATCTAACAATTGCGTCATTTTCTGGACGGCTGCCTGAATTTTTTGCAAATGGCCAATCCTTTTTTCTTCAGTAAACTTATGACTAAAGCGCTCTAGCAACTCCGCCGAAGCCAAAACATTGCAGAGAGGATTCCGAAACTCATGGGAAGCCATAGAGATAAACCGGGATTTCATGTCATTCAGAGCTTTTTCCTGTTCCAAAGCTCTGAGAATTTCTGCTTCCGCCCGAAAAACTTGGGTAATCCGTAGCACCCGCTGGCGCAACACCGCCCAATGGATCGGTTTGGTAATATAATCAGTAGCACCAGCAGCAAAGGCCAGATCGACAGAAGCCGTATCTTCCAGACTGGTAATGATTAAAATCGGAATGCGATCGCCAGCGGGTAACTGCCGGAGCAACTGACAGCAAGTAAAACCATCCATAACTGGCATCACCGCATCCAGCAAAACTACTTCCGGAGCGCATCTCTGATAAGCGGCAAATCCTTCCTCCCCATTAGTTGCTTCTACTACTGCATACCCAGCTTGTTCCATCTCTTGGCGCAGGACTAAGCGGGTAACTCGATCGTCATCAACAATTAGCAGCAGCGGTTGGTCTGGGGGCGGATTAATGATATTCATAAAGATGTCGTTCATTAATTTGGGACTGGAGACATTTTGACTCACAATTGCTGGTAATTGTGGCAAAATTAACTTTATTGTTAGCTATTGCCCGGGCTATTTTTTACAAAACTAAATATTATATCTAGACTACAAATGAAACCCCAAAAACCTCACTCTAGCAAAAAGGAAAAATCAGGTAGGCCAACTTTGACCCCAGAAATACTATTGTTACGGATGAGCGATCGCATTCGCCAGTCCCTGGAATTACCAGAAATCTTGGCGGCGA
This sequence comes from uncultured cyanobacterium, assembly GCA_936920195.1. Lineage (GTDB taxonomy): Bacteria > Cyanobacteriota > Cyanobacteriia > Cyanobacteriales > FACHB-T130 > CAKZHE01. Next base: position 14,180 of record CAKZHE010000274.1, read on the forward strand.
CGGTGGCAGAAGTGCAAGCTTTTACCAAATCTGACCGAGTAAAGATTTATCAATTCCATCCCGACAACCACGGGGAAGTAATTGCCGAATCCGTCAATACTGAGCGCTTGCCGTCCTTACTTGGGCTGCATTTCCCCGCCGGGGACATTCCCCCCTCATCGCGGGAAATGTTTATTAGAGCCAAAGCCCGTACCATTGTAGACATCGAAGCCGAGCAAATTACCTTCGATAGCTTGCCCAATCCCCAAACCGTAGAAAATCTAACAGTCGAACAAGTTCAGGCTACACCCATCGGAGAGATTTTAACTCGTCCGGTAGATCCTTGCCATATTGAATATATGAACCAAATGGGGGTGAAATCAAGTTTAGCGATCCCTATTTTAGAAGGCGATCGCCTCTGGGGATTACTAATCTCCCACCATTCCGACCCAAAAGTATTTACCGAAAAAGAACTAGATTTATTACAAAGAGTATCAGACCAAGTGGCGATCGCGATCGCCCATGCCAATCTTCTGCACCGCACCCGCATTCAAGCCGAAAAAGAAGCTATTATTAACCAGATTGCGGTTCTGCTCCACGGTTCTCGCCCCCTATCCGTCGCCCTGCAACGAGCCTTAGAAAAATTAGTCAAAGCGGTTAATAGTTCCGGCGGCAGATTGTACCTTCACCCTGCCCACAAAATTGCTGCCCCGGAAATATACATCTATAACGACAACATCTCGTCCCTAATTTTAGAAGCTAGTTCATTTTGGCAGGAATTAATCGCCAGCGATCGCCAACTCACCGAAGAACAATTAATTTCCGTTCTCTCCGAAGAAACTCCCGATATTGCTTTACCTATTTCCCCCGCAGTCGTCATTCCAGACATCTATCAAGAACCCCGACTCACTTCAGTTATTTCTGCTTTTCAAAACACCCCCATTCGCAGCCTCATCGCCATTCCCCTCGCCTTTGCCGAACAATCATTAGGTTATCTGACCATATTTCGCGACGAAATTAATACCGATATCATTTGGGCAGGCCGATTTAACCCCGACGAACGCAATAACCGAGTGCGGGAATCTTTCCAAGCTTGGCGAGAACAAAAAGCCGGACAAAGTGCCGAATGGTTGCCCGAAGACATTGAACTAATTCAATCCGCCGTTACCCAATTTTCCCTCGCCATCATTCAAAATCGCCTTTATCAACAAGAAAGAGAATTAAATAGCATCCTCGAACAATGGGTGCGAGAACGTACCGCTGAACTTACCCGCCTGAATGAAGAATTGCGGCGAGAAGTTATCGAACGCCAGCGCGCCGAAGAAGCTCTGCGGCAAATTAATGAAAACCTAGAATTAACTATTCAAAAACGTACCGCCCAACTCCAAACTGCCAACGACCAACTCAATGTAAAAATTCTGGAACATGAGCGGACAGAAAAGGAATTAGTTTCAGCGCGAGAAGCCGCCTTAGAAGCGAGCCGAATGAAGTCGCATTTTCTGGCAAACATGAGCCATGAAATCCGCACTCCTATGAATGGCGTGATTGGCATGACTAGCTTGTTGCTGAAAACAGACATGACTCCAGCCCAACTAGATTTTGTCCAAACTCTCAGAGTCAGCGCCGAAAATTTACTGACGATTATTAACGATATTCTTGACTTTTCTAAATTAGAGGCCGGGGAAATGCGTCTAGAAATGCAAGAATTTGATTTTAATAAATGCTTGGAAGATGTCGCCGACCTCTTGGCAACCGAAGCCCATTCTAAAGGGTTGGAATTGGCAATCCTAGTTGATAATAATGTCCCCCGCCAGTTACAGGGAGATGCCGGAAGATTGCGGCAGATATTAACTAACTTGGTGGGTAATGCCATTAAATTCACCCCCTCTGGAGAAGTCGTCGTTCAGGCATCTTTGCAATCAAAAATTGACCTGAAAGTAATTATTCGCTGTGCCATCAAAGATACTGGTAAAGGAATTAATCCCCGCGACCAAAAGAAGCTATTTCAATCTTTTTCCCAAATTGATGTTTCCACTACCCGCGAATATGGGGGGACAGGTTTAGGGCTAGCAATTTGCAAACAATTGGTAGAATTAATGGAGGGAGAAATTGGGGTAGAAAGCGAGTTGGGTAAAGGTTCAACTTTCTGGTTTACTGCCAAATTTAATCATTCCGAAGCCCATAAACCCCAACCGAAATCTGGTTTAGATTCTTTGAAAGGAGCGCGATTGTTAGTAGTAGACGACAATGCCACCAATCGCAAAGTAGTGCGCTATCAAGCAATAGCTTGGGGGATGATTGTGGAAGAGGTAGATAACGGTTTAGCTGCCCTCAAAGCTTTACGTCAAGCCGTGGCAGAAGGTCATCCCTACGATGTGGCACTGATAGATATGCAGATGCCGCAGTTGGATGGGATTACTTTGGGGCAGTTGATTCGGACTGAGACAGCGTTAGATCCCACTAAGTTGATTTTGGCAACTTCTCTAAATGAAAGTAATTACATTCATCAACTGCTCGATTTAGGCTTCTGGGGCTATCTCAATAAACCCATAAAAGAATCGCGATTGCTGGAGTGTTTAATTAGCGCGGTGAATAATACCAGTTATGAATTTTGTCAAATTCCCGTCCGGAAGCAATCATCAACTAGCAAATCCCAAGTTGAAAAAAATCCCCAAATCATGAAAATTTTGGTAGTAGAAGATACTCCGATTAATCAAAAAGTGATCCTGAATCAACTCAAGGTGCTTGGTTACAGTGCTGATTGCGTAGCCAATGGACAGGAGGCGCTAGATTTATTGAAAGTTAGCAATTATGACTTGTTGCTGATGGATTGTCAAATGCCGATTTTAGATGGCTACGAAGCTACCAAAAAGCTGAGGGAAAAAGAAGGAGACGGAGAACACGCCATTGTCATTGCTATGACAGCTAATGCCATGAGAGGCGATCGCGAAAAATGTTTGGCAGCTGGCATGGATGACTATCTTAGCAAACCTGTGGACATTGAAGAGTTGGAAGTGATGCTAAAGCGCTGGGCAGAAAATCTGGCAGCGGGGATAGTACCTAGGGAAAAACCACCGGAGAAATTATCTGATTCATCGCCAGTCACTGAAGTCACTATTCCAGTAGATTTGGAAAGATTAGATCGCACTTGTCGCGGCGATCGCGAGTTTCAAATTCTGGTATTGCAAACCTTTGTGGAAGGAGCGGAAACCTATTTAGCGGAAGCGAAACAGGCTTGGCAAGCGGGGGATATTCCCACCTTAGCGGCTCGCGCTCATCAACTGATTGGCTCCAGTGCCACGGCAGCAATTCGGATGATGCCAGAAGTTGCCGCTCAGTTGGAAAGAGAGGTGCAGAGTAACCAACTAGAGGGAATTGAGCAGGCGATCGCCCAGTTAGAACAAATTCTAACCCAAGTCAAAGATTTTGTTGCCCAGCAAGAAACCGAAAATAGAGAATAATTTTGCTTAACTGGCATCCAAAATGCTGCCTGCCTGACAATCTCGCAACCAAGTCATTACTGCTTGCCCCGTCGCTCCCTTGCTACTTTCTCTTGGTGGCGTTGGCGGGTTATGGCTAGGATAGTCGCCAATACTAGAAAACATAGTCACCAATTGCCAACCGCTAGCAGTTTGGACAAGAAATAACCAATGATATTCTTGCAGTCGCCAGACTTTTCCATCATGGTATTGTCGTTCTAAAGTGGTAAAAAAGACTTGTTGCGGTTGTTCAGATGCTGTGGCTGGTTCGGTAGAATGATATTCGCCTAGGGGTAGGGCAGTTAATTCGGCTTCGCTGGCAATCAGAGTATAACTATAACGATCGAATTCTCTATTTAAGCGCCGCGAACTTTGAATATAACGATTAGTATAACTAGGCAAGTCCCGCAGCATCAAAGTAGTTAAACGGGTAATATCGGCAGGGCAAGCAATTCTTTTGGGCAGGGGAGGTTGATTGGCGAGCAGCGGTTGATAAGCGGTGAATAAACTGCTAATTGTCAATCCGGCAAGTAATAATAGTTGGCGCACTTTTTGATGGATCATATCAATTTTAGCGATTTTTATAAATCTATAGGGGTAGCGCCCCCGTGCCTACCCCGTTAAATCGGGGCTTAAATTGCTATTGTTTCAAAGTGAATATAGCTAAAGCAACCAAACTAAATAGACAACTTTGGAATTTCATCAGACATTCTCCGCAAAAGTTCTATAAACCTTTATTAACCTGGCAGTTGAGTGCTAAGGCGGGGAAGTTTGGGCAATTCTACGGCGGCAATTGATTTTAAACCTTTTGTGGGACGGAGAGGATAAACCACTGGTGCAGGCCAACTAGGTTGGGAAAAAATATCTGAAGGAGGTGAAATAGCCTTTTCTGGCTGTTCAGTAATAGTTTCTGCTTGAGCGGCAACTGGTAAAATATCACTTTGATTTTCGGCAGGCAAACTAGCGGCAATTTCTGTCGATGATTCTGATACAATCGGCGGATCTTCCTCTTCCAATCGCTTTAAAACTTCGGCTAATTCTGGATGCTCCACTAACATTCTTGCCAATTCCTGCTCGCTCGCCAAGTCGATAATATTGCCTTCGGAAGCATCGGGGGTAGGAAAGGCATAAACTTGGCTATGGCTGATTTGAGGTTCTGGCGTTTCTGACCCTTCCCAAGTACGATCGAATTGGGCAGACCAAGGGGGGATGGGTTGAGCTTTGGGAACTGGCGCGAGCCGGGGAGTAACTGGTATTGTGGAGTTAGTTTGTCCAGTAATATTTTCCCAATTGACGGCGGGAGCTTCTAAACATTTTTCTAAAGCGGCTTTAAACTGGAGCGTATGACGCTGCTGACGATATAACCGCGATCGCAATTCTTTACAAAGATGTTCTGCATCAAACAACTGCTCCCCTTGTTCGCTGTAGCGTTGCTGAGTGAGAGCGCATTCCCTTTCTAGTTGGGCAACTCTTTGTTGACTAGCTTCTAACTGCTGCGTCAGGGTTTCAATTAAAACTTGTTGGCGATGGGCAACTTGATGGGAAGATTCCAATTCTCGAAACAGGCGAGTAGCTTGTTCTTGCGCCGCATTGAGTTCTTCCGCCTGTTGGAGAAAGAGGGTTTCTTGAGCTTGCGATCGCACCATCTGCGCCTGGAGAGCTTGTTGGCATTCCCTTAAAGTCTGTTCTAACTGAGCGCCTTGGTGCAGCAACTGCAAATCTCGGCCTTGCAAATTTTGAGTCAACGCCGCAATATTTTCTATGGTAGCCGGGGGTTGCGGACGAATTTCTGAAGTCTCAATTTTCCAGTTGAAATTGAGCGGTGCGTGACTGGTTGGCTCAGGAAACTGCTGGTTATTGGGAATGTCAGCTTCACTCATGGTTGCCTCGGTGTTTGCGACTATATGCTACCGCCCCGGATATTATATCATACTTGCTGCGAGTAAATCTTGGTGAATCAAAGCTCGCTCGACTAGAAATTGAAGGCGAGCGGTGGAAAGGCGATCGCCTTTCTGGTAATGTTCCAGCCATGCCTGACAAATTTGCTGGGGTTCTGTGGGAATTTCGGCTAACTGCCACCCTGGTAAATCTAATTCTGCCATCAACTGAGTCACTTTGGGGTCATAACTCAGACCAAAACAGCGACATTGGGCAGCGGCTGCCAAAATCAGGCTGTGCAAGCGCATTCCAATTGCCATATCTACGCCTTGGAAAACCCCTTTTAATTCCCTAGGATCTTCAATAGTCACAAGATGATTGGCTCCGGTAAGCTGAGATTGGATCGATTGGGCGATCGCTAAATCCTGGGATGCTTGAAAGGGAACCAGTAAAATACAGGTTTGGGTAATTTTTTGAAAATCAACTAATGCTTGGGTTAAACAGGCAAGACGCGCTGGAGTTAATTGGGGATGCGATCGCCAAGTCACTGCTACCCTAGGAAAAGGTAAATCTGCCAACGCCTGAACTGGTTTCGCCTCTAGCGCCCAAACCGGATCGGGAGCTATAGTAAAAGGAATTTGCCAATTAGTCAGAATTTCTGCCGAACCGCGATCGCGCACGCTCACCGCACTACAACCCGCAAAGGCTTGTCGCGCAATCCAACGAGTCAGAGGACGTTGTAGCGGACCAATTCCCTGTCCCCAGGCAATGGTTTTTAACCCCAACTGCCGCGCCAATCCCATCATCCCCCCATAGTACACCGGATTCGCCGCACTGGTAGCATCCTGCATCAAACTACCGCCACCCCAAATAAACACTTCTGAGCGTCGTAGGGCTTTAATAATACTGGCAGTTTTCATGCGATCGCAACTTTCCACCCCATAGCGGCGGCGCGTCTCTGCCGGGTTGCCAGAAAGCACCACAGGCTGCACGGAGCTTGGTAACATTTGCAGCAGGGAGGCTAACAGCGCTTCATCGCCTGCATTGCCTTTACCATAGTAACCGCACAAAACTGCCCGCATATTGCTTTAATCCTCATGTTTGCCAACTCAGTTTACTATTTCATACCATAGTTTTTGAGCGTGCTAAAATATAGGCAGTATAAATTTCTAGCTTTTAAATTTATGGAATGCCTAAACTACTTCAACCAACTTTTAAGCCGCCGAGAATACAGCGTTTACGAATTAACAAATAAAGCCAAAGAAAAAGGCTTTGAAGAAGACGATATTAATACTGCCATTAGCGACTTGCAAAGTAAAGGTTATCAATCTGATGTGCGGTTAGTTGAAAGTGCGATCGCTTCCTATGCCGGGAAATATGGTAAAACTGTCATCAAGCGCAAGTGTGCCGAAAAAGGCATTGATCGGGAAGTATTTGAAGAAGTTTGGCAAGCGCAAGTTGAAGAGGGTGCAGAAGATGATTTAGATAAGCTGAAAGCAAAGGTAGTGCGAAAGTACAAAATTACCGACTTTCATCGAATCGATCCCAAAACCAAAAGTAAGTTATGGAACTATTTGCAATACCGAGGTTTTAATCCTGGCGAAGTAATTCAGCAATGGAAGGAAAGTGAAACTGAGCAGTAATATTATGTCTGCTCAATTTCCCATTGCCTATTCTCAATTACCCAATTAACTTTGTCCAAGTTTGCGGTCCAATGATGCCATCAGCCGTTAACCCATTAGCCTTTTGGAACTTGGCAACCGCCGCCGCAGTGCTATCACCATACACGCCATCAGTATCAACTCCAACTCGGAATTGCAAGTATCTTACCGCTGGTCCGCCAGCATGATTTGGGCGGAGAATTGGCTTGGTAAAGATCTGATTGATGGTTGTCAATGTAATCGGTCCAGCAACGCCATCGGATGACAGGTTGGTAATTTTTTGAAATTTTTGGGTAGCCGATTCAGTGCTAGCATCTTTGATGCCAGTTTCTGCTAAGGCTTTGCCATTCTTGTCAGTGATTTTTAATCGATTCAAAGCTTGTTGGAGCTTAACAATATTGGGGTCTTTACCGGGAGGAGGCGGCGGCGGAGTTTTACCAGTTAATCCTTCCAAAATCGCATTGGCCATTTTTTCAGGATCGTACAGATCCATATCTTTCTCAGAATCGCAAAAAGCGCATTCAATCAGAATTGATGGCATATCAGTATTTCTGAGAACATACAAATTTGAGCCATTTTTCACGCCCCGATTGAAGTATCCTAATTTGACGATGCTATTGAGTACAGGTTGGGCATATTTGCGTCCGCTGTCGCTGATGGCAAAAACTTCAGTGCCATTCGCCGAGCCGTTAAAAGCATTAAAGTGAATGGAGACGTAGAGATCGACATTGCTAGAGTTGGCAGTATTACATCGTTGGCTCAAAGATCCCACTACACTGCTAGCACTGCTAGGAACGCAGTTGACAACTTGATGTCCGGCAGCTTTCAATTTTTGCATCAGTCTTGTGCCAACATCTTTGGTCATCACATCTTCCGATCTGATCCCGCTGGCTCCGGTGTCGGGGGGGCAATTATGTCCGTAATCAATACCGAATTTCATCAGAAAACTTCCTTGAATGAGTTTTTGTTGGCCTGACTGCCCAAAAGACGCTATTAAATAATCAGGTTAGCAGTCAGTTAATTTAGTTAGACTCTAAAACTATTCTAAAGGCGATCGCCCTCGACTGACATTAACTAGCAGAGACGCTGTGCTGAACTTCTCTACATTGCAGACAGGACTTACGCAGAACCCTCTACATATAGTCAGGACTTACGCATTTACTCCGCATATAGCGTTGATGGTGCGTTACGCTGCGCTAACACACCCTACTGATAGAGGCATTGCGTAAGTCCTGATAGTGTTTTGTAGGGGCAATCCCCCCGTGGTTGCCCCTATTCCTAGGATAGTTGCGTAAGTCCTGGTAGATTTAAGGGGCAAGGGCATTACCACGCAACAGGCTACCAATCGTTTTCGCTGTAATCTTCAGTTGGACGAAGGGATTAGCTGGCACAACGGTTTTATACAGATAGCTGTCGAAGGTGAGGCGCTGCACGTCTAAGTCGTCGCACATTTCTACAAAGGCTTCCCTGGTGGCATCGGAACGGTAGAAGACATTTTGGAGAATATCTAATACCTTGTAGGTCAGGCCATACTTTTTATCCCAACGCTTTAAATAAACCTTCAGATCGGCTTCCGTGGGGATGCGTTGACCGCCGTTGGCAAATTCTACAATGGTTTCGGCACACATCCGTCCAGATTTGGCGGCAAAGTAAATACCTTCTCCAGAGGATTTGGTCACATAACCCGCTGCATCGCCTACTAAGGCAATTCTACCAACTACTCGGCGGGGTCTGGGATGTTCCGGAATCGGGTGAGCTTCCACTTTAATAATTTTGCCACCTTCTAGACGTTTGGCAGCGCGAGCGCGGATACCTGCTTGCAACTGTTTGATGGTGGCTTTGTGGACTTTCATTGTCCCCGTGCCGACGGCTACGTGATCGTATTTGGGGAAAACCCAGGCATAGAAGTCAGTAGAAACGTCGTTACCCACATACATTTCTGCCAAGTCTTGATAGTAGGCCATTTTATCGTCCGGCAGACGGATGCGTTCCTGGAAGGCGATCGCATAATTATAATCTCCCGCATCCATCGCCTTGGCCACGCGGGAATTTGCCCCATCTGCCCCAATCACTAAATCCACTTGCAGGGTTTTTATAGTACCTTCGACTTGACCATCGCTATGATCGGCGTAGTGGAGGGTATAGGGATTTTGATTATTGGTGGGAATATCTAATTGAAACATTGTGCCATTAATCAGGTTTGCGCCTAGTTTGGCAGCGCGATCGCGCAGAAACCCATCCAGCACTTCCCGACGGCACATCCCAATATATTCATCGGCATTTTCCAGGTTGATATTCACTTCCCGGTTAGAAGGTGAGATCATCTTCATGTGTCTCACCCGACGATCGATAATATGGGGTGGCAGTTCAAATTCTTGCACCATACAGAGGGGAATCGCCCCCCCGCAAGGTTTAGCATTGTCTAGCTTGCGTTCTAACAAGTAGGTTTCAATCCCGGCCTTTGCTAAAATTTCGGCAGCAGAAGAACCTGCTGGCCCCGATCCTACAACAGCAACTCTTAGTGCCAAAGCTTTGCTCCCAATTTCTGATGGCTACAAGCTGTGATGTTACCACGGAGTCTCAGTCTTTCCTCACTGAGAGGCGCGATATATCACAAAAAATCTACACAGCTTATTGACACTCCCCAGCCTAAAGGCACGGGGATTCCTGATTCAGCGAGACAACTTACCAGCCAGACAAAGCATCTAACTGACAGAGGTCGAACTCTCCACAGGCGTTAATTTGGGTATGCCCTACCCTATTTAATCCCATTGCCAA
>CAKZHE010000275.1 GCA_936920195.1 uncultured cyanobacterium
AGCCCGTCTTACACTATCTCGCCCAACAGACAATGCCCTGCCTGCTTCCACCATTCTATCAGAAAGCCGTCCTAGAATGACGGGGCTTTATACCCATTTTTCTGGTAAATTTCCCGAATTAGATTGATGTGTTTGGGAGATTCTCTGGTAGTGTGCTAACCTTAATATTAAGAAATAATCAAAAACTAGGGCAAAAGCAGTTAAACCCTAGTTGGCGAAGCAAGCAAAATTCACCTGAACTCTTCTAGCAAGAGCATTGGGTAGATTGTAGTAGCTGCCTTTAAAAGCGATCGCGCTACCTTGCCCCCAAATTAAAGATCCTGGTCGTATTGCAGGAGCGATCTTCTCAATGGATTACATCGAAAAGTTACTGGAAAAGCTCAAAGAATGGGCTCGCAAAATTGTAGAGACTATTCTGGGGCCAGATTCTCAGCCAGAACCCGCACCAGTTCCCATTCCAGTTGACGACAGACAGCATCGCCGCAGGTAGAAAATTGAGTGTGAGTGAAAATTTAGGTTCCGTCAGCATCCTGGTGCTGCACGGTCCCAACCTCAATCTTCTAGGCAAGAGAGAACCAGGAATCTATGGCTTGACCAACCTGGAGGAGATTAACCGCCTGCTAGAACAGGAAGGGGAAGTTTTGCAGGCAAAAATTACCGCCTTGCAATCCAATCACGAAGGAATATTGGTCGATGCCATTCAGAATGCTCCCGAACAGCACCAAGGCATCTTAATTAATGCGGCTGCCTATACCCATACCAGTGTGGCAATTAGAGATGCCATTTCTGCTGTCAAATTACCAACAGTAGAAGTTCACCTGAGCAACATTTATCGGCGGGAAGAATTTCGCCATCACTCTTTCATTGCTCCGGTGGCGATTGGACAAATTAGTGGTTTTGGTGCAGACAGCTATCTGTTAGGTTTGCAAGCTCTCGTCAGGCACTTAAGAGCCGCAGTTTAGCAGCTTTTGATAAACTTCCCAACTCAATCGTTCTACCCTAGTTTCAAATTTGCCATCGGGATAAAGTTTCAACCACCGAAATCCTGGGGCAATTTCATCTAGGGCAAAATTGGGCGATCGCGGTTTAAACTGTCCTCCAGTGGAAGGAGTGCCTAAATAGCGGATATTGTGCCGCCAGCAGTCAAACTCCTGATGAATATGTCCAAAAATCACCAACTTGACTTGGGGGTGATTGTCAAGGATTCCTAACAATTCTTCGGCATTGGCTACTTTGCTGCCATCTATCCAAGCCGAATCTACTGCCAAAGGTTGATGGTGCAATCCAATTAAAGTAGGTTTATCTGAACTAGAAGTTAATTGAGAATCCAGCCAATCCAAGCTTTCTGGAGAAAGATAACCACCAACTTGTCCTGGAATTTGGGAATTGAGTAATAAAAATTGCCAGCCGCCAGCCGTAAAAGACTTTTGGGCAGAAATCGGTGGACTGTCTAAAATCTTGGCTACAACTTCCGGGTTGTCATGATTTCCTGGCAACCAATAAGCAGGAATACTCAGCGGACTGACTAAATCCCGCAACCGTTCATAGGCCGTAGCAGTCTCATCTTGGGATAAATCTCCGGTTAATAATAGCAAATCTGGTTGCAGCAATTGGACTTGAGCCAGAATAGCTTGGAGGGAGTGAGCCGTGGGCAAGCCAAACAGACTTTTATCAGCTTCAGCAAACAGATGAGTATCCGTGACTTGAGCGATTAGCAGTGGCGTAGACTGGCTCATCAGATTTCTGAAATTAAATTGATTAACAACCGCATCAAGTGTAGTATAATAAGAATCCGAATATAGCGGCGGCATAGCCAAGTGGTAAGGCAGAGGTCTGCAAAACCTTTATCCCCCGGTTCAAATCCGGGTGCCGCCTTTAGTAAAGCCTAATAAAATCAATGCTTTCAGCTAACTCAGTTTAACTGAAAGCTTTTTTATTGGGGCGTTAAAGTAGTTAAATGAATACAATTTGAATACGCCGTATCCGGTTGGTATCCATCAGTATTCTTGTACTAAAGGGGAAGATATCAGAGGGCGATCGCTCTTGAGTATAATTCAAAGAGCGCCACCCCAAGTGGAGAAAGGAAAATTTGGGCGCTTGGTTTTTAAAAACCTCTAGAGTCGCTTCGTTGATGCAGTTAACAATACTTCTTCCCTGCCTGTTGTTACCTTCATTGCTCCAGAAAACCATCTAGCAATTGGGCGGAAACTTGACGATTTACTGAGCAATCCTGCGATGAAAGGTTATAAAATTATTGGCGATAAAGGTTTATTTGACGACTTGCGCGGACAAGAAACCAATGATACTAGCGATGACCAAAAACCTAGAGTTTGGCGATTGCTGATGGAGCGCGGCGGCTGGATTTATCTATTTCCCGCTCTCAACTCCGATGCCCAACCTAGTCAACGTCCCTCAATTCTGGCAATTCAAGCAAGTCAGCAAGGGGAACAACAACTAATTCTCAGTCCAAATTATACCAAAAAGCGATCGCCCTAGCTGGCATCTGGTCTTGATGATTTAGCAACTTGAAAATCCTTCAGGACTTACGCAGTTGCTCCGCATATAGCACTGGCGGAGCAATGGGGGATTGACAGCTAGGAAGGGAAAATGGTATCCTCTCCAAGCAAGGGAGTGGGAATTAATGTGAGCATTACTCGCAAATGGGCAACTAAGCAGAACCGAGCTTTAGAAATTCTGATTCGCCTGAAACAACTCTATCCCGATGCTACCTGCACGCTCAATTATGAAACTCCGGTGCAGTTGTTGGTAGCCACAATTCTTTCGGCACAATGCACTGATGAACGAGTCAACAAGGTAACGCCAGAACTGTTTCGGCAGTTCCCCGATGCAGTTGCTTTAGCTAATGCCGAGATTGAGGAACTAGAAAAATTAATTCATTCTACGGGCTTCTATCGCAACAAAGCCAAGAATATTAAAGCGGCTTGCCTGATGATTGTACAGAAATTTGGCAACCTGGTTCCCCAGCGGATGGAACAATTGTTGGAGTTGCCGGGAGTGGCGCGAAAGACGGCAAATGTGGTGTTAGCTCATGCCTACGGGATTAATATGGGGGTAACGGTGGATACCCATGTGAAACGGTTGAGCTATCGCTTAGGTTTAACTGAACACCAAGATCCGATTCGGGTAGAACGGGATTTAATCCGGTTAATTGAGCAGGTAGATTGGGAAAATTGGTCGATTCGGCTAATTTACCACGGTCGGGCAGTTTGTACTGCCAGAAATCCAGCTTGCGATCGCTGTACTTTATCAGATCTTTGCCCCAAAAATCAGCTTCCCGATACCCAACCTGAAAGATAGCTGGCGCTGCTTCAGGAATAGAGACAAACAGGACTTACGCAGTTGCTCCGCATATAGCGTTGATGGTGCGTTACGCTGCGCTAACACACCCTACGAATAGAGGTGTTGCGTAAGTCCTGACAAAATCACCTTTCACCCAATCTTCTGCACCGATGGCAGGCTTTCCCTCTCCAGTAGAGGAAACTAGAGAGGATTGGGGTGAGAGGATTTCTGCCAAAATTTCTAATCCCTGCTAGAATGGAAGACTGTGTATTCATAGAGTAAGCTGGGACTATTTATGGCTAAAAAGAGCATGATTGAGCGTGAGAAAAAACGCCAAAAGCTAGTCGAGAAGTACGCTGAGAAGCGGGAAGAATTGAAGGAACAGTTTGCGAAAGCGACGACTCAACAGCAAAAATTGGCGATTCACCGCAAAATTCAGCAACTTCCCCGCAATAGCGCTCCTACGCGCTTGCGGAATCGCTGTTTAGTCACTGGACGGCCTAGAGGCTATTACAGAGACTTTGGACTTTCCCGCAACGTGATGCGAGAATGGGCCCATGAAGGTTTGCTACCGGGTGTGGTCAAGTCTAGCTGGTAGGTGCAATTGTAGATTTGGGGATGAATGCGATCGCTTGTTCCATCATTATTGTCCGCAACAGCGATCGATACCCAAACTCTCTAATAATAGATCGCTGACAGAATTGGCGATCGCAAACTCGCTGTAAAAGCTTTTAGAAAAGTCAAATGTCTGCATCTCGGTAACAATCGCAATCACCAACGCTCCCAAATCGTTTTCGCCTTCCATTCGTTGCCGTATATATATTTGGGAGGCGCGGCGAGCAATTTGTTCGTTGACTGTTTCTGGCAGAAATTCGCGGTTCAGCCACTGATGCAGGACAGTTTGCAACCATTCTCCTTCTTGGAGAGGGTTTTGGGCAGGTGGTAGGGTAATTGGCGGAATCGGTTCAGACATTAAGAAGGGAACAGGGAACGGGGAACAGGGAATAGGGAATAGGGAACAGGGAACAGGGAATTGGGAATTGGGAATTGGGAATTGGGGAATGGGAATTGGGAATTGGGAATTGGGAATTGGGGTGGTGAGAAATTGGCAATTATCAATTGGAATTTTTGAATTGATAATTTTGAATTGTTAATTAGCCGGGTCTGTTTCTTCTCCTACCCACATTACTGCATAACCTTTGTAGATTCCCACTCCCAAAGCTTGCCAAGATAGTTTTTTCCATCCCCCTTGATTTAAAATTACCGCGTTATGGGGTGGGTCGCTAGTCCAGCTTTTCAAAGCATCCTCAGCTGTGGCAGCATAACCCCCAGAACCCCCAAAAGTATTTTCGTAGCCATTGCCGGGATAAGCAGTTTTCAAGCGTTGGGGTGCTTTCCACATACAGTTCAAAGAGTCTCGCTTTTTGGAGTCGTAAGGGCAATCGCTCCAGCCGTGGTTGAGGTTTTTAGTATTTTTCGCCAAATCTAAAACGTGGCGGTTAGCTACCAAACTCAGAGATTTAGACAAAGGAATGGCTGGAAGTTTATTTTTGTTGCGGTAAGTATTAATCGCTTCGTAAAGTTTTGTCTCTTCTGGCTCTAAACCATCCCCAAGACAGCTAGGGGCAGTGACAATCTCTTTACCGCTACATTCTTTAGGAGTGGGTTGGGGAGAAGCTGATGGAGAGGGAGATGGGGATAGCGATGGTGATGGAGAGGGTGATGGAGATGGGGATAGCGATGGTGATGGAGAGGGTGATGGGGATGTCGAAGACAATGGGGTAGGTGGATGGTGAGGACGCTGCGATAATATTTGAGGCCATTGATTTCGATCCGCGATCGCCTCTAAATTAGATGGAGTGGATGTAGATAAACCATTGAGATTACTTTGGGCAGACGAGATGGTGTTTGCCGTGGCGACAACTAAGGTCGCAATGAGCGCGATCGCCAAAAAATTAGTCCAGCGCATAAACCATTCAATTCCAACTTTAATTGAATTTTATTTGATTTTTCTCGCAAATTCATGGAGTTTAATATTCAGGCCGTTATCCAAGGATACACTCAGGGCTATTTCCTCATGGCTGACTCCCATGGGGGCATAGATTGGTATTCTAGCCGCGAACGGGCTTTAATTCCCCTAGATCGGCGGTTTCGTTACCCCAAGTCCCTACGCCGCATCCTCAACCAAGAACGCTTTACCACTGCCATTAACCAAGATTTTCGGGCAGTGGTGGCGGGCTGTGCCAATCGGGAAACTACTTGGATTTCTCCCCAACTGCAAGAAATTTATTTCGCATTATATCAGGCTGGTTGGGCCTATAGCTTTGAAACTTGGCAGGGCGATCGCCTTGCCGGAGGGATTTTGGGGATTGCCATTGGGGGGGTTTTCATTGGCGAGTCGATGTTTTTCCAGATTCCCGAAGGATCTAAAGTGGCAATGGTAAAATTAGTGGAAAGATTGCGATCGCGCGGTTTCCTGATGTTTGATGCCCAAATGCTCAATCCCCATTTATCCCGGTTTGGAGCCTACACCTTAGACGAGCAAGAATACCAAATATTGCTACGCCAAGCCCTCCAAAAGAAGTGCATTTTTAATCCCGCAACCAAACTCAGAATTTAAATTGCTAGTTTAGCATTTTTTGTGGTAAAAAAGAGTAAATTTTAAGTTGACCTATGAAAATTAAACGCATTGGCATCATCGGGGCGGGTATTAGTGGTTTGGTATCAGCAAAAACTTTTCTGGAAGAAGGTTATGATGTCACCATCTTCGAGAAGAAGCCAGGATTGGGGGGGGTATGGGAAAAATCTCGTACTTATCCAGAACTAACTACCCAAAGTAACAAAGATAAATACTGTTTTTCTGACTATCCCATGTCGGCATCCTACTCAGAATGGCCGACAGCAGAGGAAATGCGGGATTATTTAGAGTCTTATGCCAAACATTTTGGTATAATTGATAAAATTCACTATGAAACGGAAGTCATCAATGTTTCCAGAAAAGCTGATGACCAACCAGGCTGGATAGTTAATGTCAGAGGAAAAGATCCGAATGGATTACTATCCAAAGAAGAAACCTACGAATTTGATTTTGCAATCATTTGCAATGGCACATTTAGTATGCCATATTTACCTTCTTTACCGGGAAAAGAAGAATTTACAGCATCTGGAGGATTAGTTTTACATTCTACAGATTTTAAAGACACCTCTATGATTGCAGGTAAAAGAGTTGTAGTTGTAGGCATAGGTAAATCAGCTTGCGATATTGCTTCCTTAGCTGCCAATACTGCCAAAGAATGTACTTTGGTATTTCGCCAAGCTTTATGGAAAGTGCCAAGGTTTGTTCTGGAGTTAGTCAACTCGAAATATGTTTTATTAAATCGGTTTTCAGAAGCGTGGGTTCCCTACCGCCAGATGGGAAAATTAGAAACAATACTGCACAGCACAGGTAAGCCCTTGGTTTGGCTTTTCTGGAGGGGTATAGAAATTTTGTTTCGCCTCCAATTCGGTCTTGATAGTGCTGGAATGCTTCCAGAATACCCACTAGAGAAGCTTGAGTGTAGTACCAGTGTTGCTCCCCCAGGGTTTTTTAACAATATCCGGGCTGGTAAAATCAAACCGATCAAGACGACTATAGCTAGATTTATTCCTGGTGGAGTTGAATTGACAAATGGTCAACAGGTATTGGCAGATGTAGTCATTTTTGGTACAGGTTTTAACCAAGGTATCCCCTTTCTAGAAGAAAAATATCGCCAGATGGCAATCGATGAAGAAGGAAATTTTCAATTGTATCGCCATTTAATTCACCCTGGCATTCCCCAAATGGGTTTTTTGGGCTATAACAGCAGTTTATATAGTCAGTTAACTGCCGAAGTTGGTGCTTGGTGGCTAGTAGACTATGTTAACGGTGAATTGTCATTACCTTCAATATCGGAAATGTATAAAGAAATTGCCGCTGAATTAGATTGGATGAAAACTCGCTTTCTGAAGATAGTATTTGGTGGCACTTGTGTTGCTTCCTTTACTTTGCGTTATGTCGAACAACTAATTAGCGATATGGACAGAAAACATCAAGTGAAAATTTGGAAAAATATTTTCCAGGTGATTGCACCTGTTGATATGTCAAGATACCATAAAATTCGCCAAGAATTAAAATCGCACAGAGTTCAGTCTAACTTGATCGTAGATAAAAATTGAACTTTGGTATGTCTGTTAATTTTCGGGCTTGTTCTCGATTGCTTGAGCCTATTTGTTTCCGAGAAAGTTATAGTTTGAACTTCAGTGTCTTCATGCTATAATTGTACGAGCAAATTGCTCTCTATGTCACTCAATACTTCTTCTTTGATAAAACGCAAGACCAATTTTTGAAGTTGCCAGCGATCGCCCTGAGTAGCAGCGCGTAAAATACAACCTGGGGAAATATCAATAGGTAATTGCTCCATTAATCAAAATGCCGAACCCTAGTTTACAAACTGTATCATCGATCGCAATAACTTCTTTTGCCTGGGTATTTTTGCGATCGCTTCCAAATTAATTTTATAGCTTAGGGTGTATATTTATCCGGTTTATTAGTTAAGTTATTTTTGAGTGGTTGGCGATTTTGTGGAGCTGAATTTTTAGCCCTTTGAAAAATATTTAGCGCTTCTGGGGAACCAATAAAGCGCCAATGCCAAGGTTCGTAACTTACTCCTTGAATATTATTTTCTGGAAACGAGAGTTCAAACCCAAAATCTTTACCATGAGTGCTTAACCAATGAAAAGCATCTGTTTGAGCAAAATTATATGTAATGTCTTGCTTAGGAAAATGTCCATCTGACAAATCAATAGCATAGCCTGTTTGATGTTCGCTATAGCCTGGTGGAGCGCTAAGTTTAACAGCAGCTTCTACAGATCCACGTTTTTTAATCTGGGCTTTAAACAATTTATCTTGATCGGCAAAAGTGCGATATCCAGACACTGGTATAATCCATACATTCTCATCCCTTGCTGCATATATTAACTTCATGAATGCTAATGCCATATCAGGGGCTAGTCTTTCAAATCTTTGATATTCGCCTTGAGCATAACTAGCAATAACAGCCATTTTTTTTGCATCTCCCTCTGGATAGGGAAAATGCCCAAATTTTGGTTCTTTTGTCGTTGCAAGTTTAATTTCTGTTGCTGAAATAACAGGGCTATTGGTTGATAAAGAAATAGGAGAGGGCAAAGTCTCTGTTAATTGGCTAGTAGGTAGCTGAGTTGGTTCAGAAGGCTTATTTGAACTATGCGAAGTCAATCTTACTACTGCATAGCCATTTAAAATAATTCCCAATACAACTAAAATGAGAGGTATAAAAAAATGCCTCTGAAGCCAGAATTTCTTTCCAAAGTACATAGTTCAACCTGATTGAGTGATGAATTTAGTGATATTATCATATATCAATACACTGTATTTTTTTGAACTTAGCAGCCGTCTTAATTGATTTTAGAAGGAATTTCAGATATTTTCCATTGATTATTTTCAGATCTAAAAGTAAAGCGATACTTATTAGAATGGCTCATGTTTTGTTTCAAATAGCCGTTTTGATATAAGTAGACCTCCTCTGTAATTAATACATCAATTTCTGCCTCATTCCTGCTGCTAGAACTAGAGAAATTAGTCAGCGGTGTTGCTTGTCTATTACCAAATTTATAATAAGCGTTATTTTGCTGCAACCAGTCAATTCTTCCTCCTGATTTAACTATATCTTGGTAAAAATTTCCTGTAGTCAAGCTGGCAGCAAGTTGGGTGTCAAATGGAGGAGCAAAAATTCTTTCTTTTGCCTGTAAATATGAGTTGACCAGGGTGACTGCCTGTTCTTTAGAAAAAATACTAGGTTGAGAAATTGATGTTTGTGTAGGAAGGCTAGAAACTGCAGGAGATGGAGAGCTAGTAGTTGTAGGTGGCGAACTACTTAACATCCCACCAATAATATTTGCGGTTGCCATTCCTACGAAAGTCAATAATGCTAAAGTTCCTAAAGAAAATAGCCAAAAATTTTCTGCTAAAAATAAACTTGGTTTTAATAATTTTGATATATTTTGAACCTCCTTATCTGTTTTTTTCAGCCAATTGTTTAAAACAAAACTCATTACCTCGCGATTGGATAAATTTTGCTGCAATCCTTCCGGAAGAATATTTTTAGTTGATAACGAGGGCGATCGCTGTACCGACAGCTTTAGTCAGTCCAGGATTGTGTAAAATTTCTTCTGAACGACCAAATCGATTACTCAAAAGGTTATGCAGATCTGTTGCTATAATGCTACCTGCAACTCCACCTAATGCCCCGCCTATACCTGCGGTTCCACCAGATATTAAAGTACCGCCTATAAGAACTGCACTACAGGTTAGCAGCCTATGTAATAGACTTTTAAACTTCTCAGGCACTATTAAATAGTCTCCTCCGTTTATATTTTATTCTGAACGTTATTATAATATTGTCATTCAGAAATCGAACTAAAAGTACAGAAAAAATTAACAATCAAGTCAAAATCTTGCTTAAGCCTCACGGAAAAAGCAATTCTTGCCGATCTTGATTGATTTTAGTACATTTGTTCGTACCAAAACGACTATCAATACCCACTCTAGGATTTTTTATTTGTATGGAGAAACCACCATCCTTTTTTCTTCTTGCTTGCCTAAATCTTCAACGTCTCTGAAAAATGGAGCTAAAATAATACAGCAGGCGAAAATACAAAATTGATTGATGACTCCTTAAAGAAGGATATGAAAAAAATTTTGCTGATTGAAAACGATCCAGGGTTGCAAAAAGCCTTAGCAGCTTTTACTAAACTAGAAAAATTTACAGCTATTCGGGCTGAAGATAATATGACTTGTTTAGATATTGCTCGCTCGATTAGACCAGATTTAATTATTTGCGATCTGGATTTTCCGAAAATTAACGGCTACAAAATTCTTCATACCTTGCGAAAAGATCTGGAAACAGCTAAAATTCCTTTTATTTTTATTAGTGCCAGCGATACTCCTAGTTACCGCGATTATGCCATGCAATTAGGGGCGACTGATTATTTAATTAAACCAATTAATTTTCCGAAGTTGTTAAAAGCGATCGCACTGCAATTCCCCTACCTGAGAAAGAAATTACTATCCCATAGTATTCCTTCCCCCACAGCCAACCAAATTATCCCCATTTGTTGCGAAGATTTAGATTTTATTGCCAAGCTGCCCCCCGCCTCAGAAATGGTAATGACAGGGAATTGCTACCTTGATGCCGAACTGCCGCGCATTGCCACCTATCAATCGGAAGAATTATATCAATCCCTGTCAGTTTTAGCGCAACGGGAATACCAATCTTTGTTTCAAAGCTTTGTCGCCATTGTGGGACAAAATGCGGCGATCGCGCTCAGTAGTTTTCAAGAGTTAGAACGTGATAACTTAGCTGTTTCCTTTGCAATTTCAGAAATTTTAAGTTTAAACAGTACAGATTTTCCTGACCTAGAAAAAGCCCAAAAACTTAGCTTACTTTATTGGAGTCGGGCTGGTACACCCCCATCCTATATTTACTTCCTGAAACTTACTCCCGATCAACTACAACAACTGGCAATTTATGCCGCTGAAGAAATCTATCATTTAGTTTTAAAAAATTTCCGATCCCGCGCCTCAACAGTCCTCCATACAGCTAATTTACAGTCAGTCAGATGGCAAGTCCCTTGCCACCAATTTGTCGATTTTCTCCAATTAACTGCTATCCAAACTGAAATTACCATCAACACTCGTGCTGGGGCAAAGGCTCCCGAACTGATGGCAAGATTTCAGCGCGATCGCCTCCTTAGCTGGTTTAATGGGCAATACTGCTATCAAAAATAATCCGATCCCGAATTTAAGCTAAAAATTATCTCTTTTTTGCCTAACATTGATTAGACTAGAGCAGTGGAGAGAGTAGGCGCAGGCAGTTGCTGACTGGTTCGCCAGTTTGAGGAAAGTCCGGGCTCCCGAAAGACCAAACTTGCTGGGTAACGCCCAGTGCGGGCGACCGTGAGGATAGTGCCACAGAAAGATACCGCCAGTATAATATCGGATGGGAAAATCTGAAATTGTGGCTGGTAAGGGTGCAAAGGTGCGGTAAGAGCGCACCAGCAGCATCGAGAGGTGCTGGCTCGGTAAACCCCGGTTGGGAGCAAGGAAGGAATCATGGTTGGTCTTTTACCGATTCCGTAAATAACCCGCTTGAGGTGCTTGGTAACAAGTAACCCAGATAGATAACCGCCCATTGGTGGGGGCAACTCTACCAGTGAACAGAACCCGGCTTATGTCCGACTCTTTCCATTTCAATCTAAATCTTAAAATAATCAGCTTTTTCAGAAGATGGTGTCATCAAAAGAAGTAGTCATAATTGGTGCAACTGCAACGTTCAAAGACCCGCGTCGCTATAGGCAATTACAGAAATTAGTGCTAAGATTAGGATTGCCAGAAACCGCCCCAGTTAAGTGGGATTTATTGGATTTGGCAATGACTCATCCCACAGTTTCCAAAGATAGAAATTACGAACAATTGGAATTTGTGGGCGATGCAGTGGTGAGAATGGCAGCATCGGAGTTTTTGTGGGAAACCTACGGAGAATCTTCGGTAGGTGAGTTTTCGGCAATTCGCAAGGTGTTAGTGAGCGATCGCATTCTGGCTCAAATTGCCGACAGTTACGGATTTGATCGCTATTTATTAGTATCCGCCAGCGCCGCCAGCGATTTAGCGGGATATCGTTCTCGACTGGCAGATGCCCTAGAAGCAACTTTGGGGGCATTGTATCTCAGTACCCACAATTTGTCCCTGGTTCGTCCTTGGTTAGATTCCCATTTTCAACAACACGCGATCGCCATTCGTCAAGATCCGGCAAGGCAAAATTACAAAGATGCTTTGCAGGAATGGACGCAAGCTCAATATCAGATTTTACCAGAATATCGAGTCATTGAAAATCGTCGTTTTCATGGCGATCCCGAACGGTTTAGTGCGGAAGTTTGGTTGCAAGGAAAACTCCTCGGTAATGGCAAGGGGCAATCCAAAAAAGCCGCAGAACAGGCGGCAGCCAAACAAGCTTTTTTACTGATAGTAAATCCCTATCAGATTTCGCCTAATTAATCTTCTCCATGATAGGAAATACGGCTCCGGTTAAAATCGCGGTTTTGGGTGCGGGACGTTGGGGAATCAACCTGATCAGGATTTTTTTCCATCATCCCCAAGCCCTTTTAGTGGCGGTTATCGATCCTCATTTAGAACGGTTAGATTACTGCCGAGAACAACTAAAATTGGATGCTAGGATTGTCCTCACAACTGATTGGCAAACAGCCCTAAAAGAACTAGATTTGGATGCAGTGGCGATCGCTACTCCTGCCAGTACCCATTATCAACTAATTACGGCGGCCTTGCAACAGGGGTATCACGTCTTAGCAGAAAAACCCCTCACCCTCGAACCCCAGCAATCCCTAAAACTGTGCCATCTCGCCGCCCAACAACAGCGGCAATTATTTGTTGATCATACCTATCTGTTTCATCCTGCTGTGGAACGGGGGCAAAAAGTCGTTCAATCGGGGGATTTGGGAACCCTGCGCTACGGTTATGCCACCCGCACTCATTTAGCCCCAGTACGCCAAGATGTCGATGCCTTGTGGGATTTAGCCATTCACGACATTGCCATTTTTAATCATTGGTTGGGGCAAACTCCCCAACAAGTCCAAGCCAATGGCAGAATGTGGTTGCAACCAGATATTTCCCCACCTTTGAGGGATTTAGTCTGGATTACTTTGACTTATCCCGATGGTTTTCAAGCATTTATTCATCTGTGCTGGTTAAATCCCGATAAACAGCGCCGCCTCTGTTTAACAGGCAATCAGGGAACCTTAATTTTTGACGAACTGCAACCGGAACCCCTGACAATTCAGTACGGCACTTTTGACCAAATTGGGGATAAATTTCATCCCGTTAATCAGCGGCGAGAAGTTTTAGAATTAGCAACTCAAGAACCATTAAAAGCGATGTGCGATCGCTTTCTGGATAGCCTCCACAACCCCGAAGCTGGGATAATTTCCTCTGGCTGGGTGGGAGCCAATCTGGTGCAAATTCTAACTTGTTTGAGCCAATCTTTGCAAGAAAATGGGCAAGCGATCGCTGTGGTTAAATAATTTATGTCTCATTGAAAAATGGGAATTTCCAGCCAAAACTCCGTGCCTTGTCCTGCTTCCGAGACGCACCACAGTTTTCCTTGATGCCTCTTCGTAATAATTTGATAGCTAATTGATAGCCCCATACCAGTGCCTTTGCCAACTGGTTTAGTAGTAAAAAACGGGTCAAATAGACGTTTTTTTACCTCCTCTGTCATGCCAACTCCATTATCGGCAATACAAATCTTGATCTGCTCTGAACTATCAAGACTGGTACTAATTTTGATTCGACATATTTCTGCTTGGCGATCGCACTCATCTAAAGCATCAATGGCATTATTAATAATATTGAGAAAAACTTGATTAAGTTGTCCGGCATAACAATAGACTAGGGGCAACTGACTATATTCTGTCACCACTTGAATATTAGGGCGATCGCCTCTAGAATTGAGACGATGCTGGAGAATCATCAACGTATTATTAATCCCCTCATGAATATCGACCTCCTTGAGTTCCGATTCATCCAAGCGAGCAAAATTTCGCAGAGACTTCACAATATCGCGAATTCGCTCCGAACCTACTTTCATCGAAGCCACCAATTTTAACAAATCCTGACGGAGAAACTCTAGTTCAATGGCTTCAGATTGAGCTATAATTTCTGGGGTAGGATTGGGATAATACTGCTGATAGGTATTGAGCAGTTCTAACAATTTCTGCGTATATTGATCGATGTAGGATAAGTTGGCATAAATAAAATTTGCCGGATTATTGACTTCATGGGCAATGCCAGCGACTAATTGTCCCAGGGATGACATTTTTTCATTCTGAATCAGTTGAGATTGAATTTGTCCCAATTCCGTCAGGGTTTGTTCTAGATACTTAGTCTGCTCTCGCAGTTGTCTTTCCACTTCCTGCCGTTGGAGCAGATATTGATTGAGTAATTCCACCTGTTCTTGAGTTTGGGCATAAAGCTGGGACTTTTCCTCAGATATTGCTTGAGCTTGTTCTAAGAGTCGTACCTGCTGCCATACCCCCACCACCGCCACAATTAGCACGCTGCCCAAAATGACTCCCAGTAGATTTAAAGCATCCAAATCCGATTCGATAGTTGAGGGCAAAATTACTAATGCTACTGACCAATTAGCCTCCTGTAAATAGGTATAAGCAACGTAGCGCCAAATGCCATTCAGTTTGACTAATTCAATTCCTTGTTGTTGATTGACCATTTGCCGCGCGATCGCTGCTAAACTAGCATCTTGTCCAGTCAACAAACTAACTGCTGGTTTTTCCTGCGTTCCTCTCAAATTTGGATCGGGATGAAAAATTACTCTACCTTCAGAGTTCAGGGCAAAAGCATAGCTATCCTGACCCAGTTTAAGACTTTGAACCACTTCCACCACCCGATCGACTAGAATTCCCCCGCCTAAAACTCCTAACGGTTGATCTGGAGAACCAATAGGCGCACCAATTAGAATTACTTCTTTGCCTATAGAGCGACTAATTACTGGGTCATTAGCAGTAACTTTTCCGGCTATTGTTGACTTGAACCAAGTGCGATCGCTAATATTTGCTTTTACTTTACCAATATTACTATTAAAGTACGCGCCATCAACAAATGCCATGACCAAATAGTTGTACTCCTTGAGCCGTTTTTGCTGAGATTTGAGATAAGGTTCAACTACCTGCCAATCCATAGTAGCCAGAATTGGTGTATCAGCCATAGTCGCTACTTCAGCTTTGCGAACTGCTAACCAACGATCGATTTCTTGTCGGCCTTGCTCAACTTTCAGCAAAGCTTTTTGTTTAGAGCTATTCAGGAGCAATTCCCGGACAACTCGATAGCTAGCGATCGCAGCGGCAACTAATATCAGAGTTATAGCAATTAGAGTTATTAAAGTAGTTAGTTTCAGTCGTTTTCCTTGGGCTGAAGGAAAATTTTGTCCTTTCACTTCACTAAATCCTTGATTTTTTCTCACACCTATTTTATAAGGATCATTGTGAAAAAATTGTGAATTCAAAGACTATCAATCGCGACTGAACTAACCGGGTTTAAACCCCTGTCTTAAAGCTCAAGTCCTCTAAAGAGGACTAATAATGATAATTTCTTCAGTCCTCTGAAGAGGACTTCATTTATTAGCCAGGGACTTAAGTCCCTGGCGGGTGTCAACAATACAGTCAACCTACAAACTATCTGCTTCACTTACCTACAATTTCCTGTAATTACTATTTAATCATCATAATTCATTCAAGATAGATTTCTTGGTTGCCAAATTCCTAGATCAGACTCAATTACCATCAACTCATTTAGATATTCAATTGATTTATTTCTTTGAGATTCTAAATCTGCAATAATTTCAGAAGCGGCCACTTCTCTTACCGCTCGCTCTGTTAGCAATTGATCAAATTCCGCTTTAAATCTGTCAATATAATCGCTGATTTGATTTTCGGCCTTCTTAAAATCCTCATCAACTTGTTTTCGTACCACCCTTTGTAGCACATCTATAATTCTGGATACTTGCTCATCAATTTTTTGTTGGATTCCTTGGCATATTTGGGCTAAATCGATCTCATAATAAGAGATTTTTTCTGTATAAATTACATCCTCATAATATACTTTATCCGACTTGCAAGGGCGAGATTTAACCCGTTTTTCCTTATCTTTACGGGTAACAACCTCTTGCTGTTTTTGAACTTTCGTATCAATACCATCAAACTCAAACTTAGGAAATTGAATTTTATTACTCTCTATTTTGACTTGGAGAGTTTCTCCTAGATAGCTCGATAGTTCGTCTGAGATAGTTTGGATATCTTGTTGAATTAGCCGCACTAATTCAACTCGCATTATTTCACCTTCGGCAATTAATTTATCTTCCGTATCTATCCAAAAACCGTGAATAATCGGGGCGCAATATTCATTGATTTTTTTGCCAATTTTGATTGCATTTTTTTCCTTTTTCACCTTTAACTTATATGGTTCTGAGGTAATTGGTAGCTCAAATAGAGAGCCGAGGAAATCGCTCAGAGATTCGAGAGGATTTTTCTTGCCTGTCGTCAAGCTGGATTTTTTTTCTTGATTTCGCGTCTGGGCTACTCGGTCAATTTCTGCTTGAATTCTGGCTTTAGCATCGGTAGCAAATTGATTAATGCCCAGGATAAATTCTTCAGTCAATACCTGTTTTTGTAATTCTATCGACTTTTTTACCTCTCTAACCTTTTCTCTCACCAGCTCAGAATGTTGGTTATATTCTGCAATTTTCTGCTCTAGTTGCCCTATTTCTATTTCCCAGCCTCTAATTTCTACGCGGAAAGTTTCCTCAAGAACCTTAGCTGCCTTGATTAACTCCTTTAAAACGTCAGACAATAAATTCCATCCAGCATTCTGCACTACAGTTTGAATGGCTGACTGTTCTACCAAGGGAATATTGCTATCTATTAAAGCTTGGGGCGTAATTATTTTCGGAGGAGGGATGACTAAACTGCCGTCTTGATTTTCGTAGGAATATTTGGCACTAAAAAAGTTTTTGAAATCTTTTAAATGCTTATCTGTGGCAATGTCTTCTTGGATGAGTTTCGCTAATAATCCTTGCCAAGCACTAACTGGATATATAACTGGAGCGGGAATACCAATTTTTATTAAAGTTGACTGCAAATGTTCGATAACTTCATCAATTGGGGGATCTCCTTCCGTTTTTCGATCAACTTTATTGAGAATAAAATATATTTTCCCAGTATTGAATTGTAATAACTCCTGACGATTTTTAATTAAATCTTGGAAAAGTTCAAGATTGATATCATTTTTCACCGCCGTATAATCTAGAATAAATAAAACTGCCTCGCAAGTGCGGAGAGCTTCTAAAGCAATTTGCTTGAGTGCTACCGGATGCAAATCTGAACTTGAAGATTGCCACTCATTAGGCCCTGGTGTATCTACCAAGGTTAAGCCTGCTAGCGCCGATAGTTGACTAATCGCTGCAATCGGATATTCTAGTTCAAATCGAATCACGCGATCGCCATTATCTGTCATTCTAACTTCCCGGGTGCGCTCCAGAAACTTTTGCTTGATTTCTAAAGCATTACCTTCGGCTATTAGAATGCCATGTTTTTGCCCATCTCGATATTCCAATAACTTCGGAGTTTGCCCTGGATGGACTGAACGGATATATGTCTGACAAAAGGTACAAGCTTCTGTTTCGCTTGCCAAGACATCAGCACCAATTAACGCATTCAGAAAGGTACTTTTACCAGCTTTCATGGCAGCAATAACTGCCACTCGATATTTTTGTGTTTCCAAGGCTGTTAAAGCTTTGGCAAGATTATCTTCAACGCTCTGCAATCCTTTGGTTTCATTTCCTTCTTTCAGTCTGCTACTGCGAAGTTCTTGCAGATATTGTAAAAGTAATGTGCCTGTTTCCTGGATTCGGTGATGAATTATTTGAAAATCTTCCGTAGACATATTTTTCAAAGTTTGATTCATTTCTTTTTCCTCCTTTTCTTCATTCTGGGAATTTTCTCTGGGATCGCTGGAATTGTCAATAGGCAATATTCCGTTTGGTTTTGTTGCCAATCTAGCTGCTTTAATCAGGTTTCGCGCCACGTAATCTCTAGGAATAGCGATCAATTCCTCCCCTATTTGATCCAATATTTCGTTAGTGCTATATACGGCAGATCTAAAACTATTTAAAGCTAGAATTGTCGGCTCTCGATCTATCGCTGTCATTAACAAAATTAAAGATTGCTGCAATCTCAAAGCTAGGCGTAAACCATCCTTTTCTACCGCATCTAAAGCCCGTTGCTGAGTCAGATCGAAAATTTGCTGTTGGCTGCGCTCTGTCAGTTCTTGATAGCGCGTTTTTAATTCTGTATATTGATTATTCAGTTCATTGGCAACTTGGCGATGATGTTTGGCAGCTTGTCGATCTTTTTCCCCGATTGCGTGGCTAACAAACGCCCCCGCCACTGCTCCTACTGCCGCCCCAATTGCGCCCACAACGAAAGGAATGATTAACAACATATCTGTTTTATTTCCTAGTTGAAAGAAAGTGCTGGCAATGGGGATGCTACAATTAACTTACTATCAGCTGGTGTTAAGCCCAAAGATTTCGCGATCGCGATAGATTCCTGGTATCGCTGCTGCGCCCCTGCAATTCCCGGTAATAGAGGACGATGGCTAATAGCAACATTAACGGCTTGAGCTTGGGCAAGAAATTCTAGATTTTTCTGATGTTCTGCAATCAAATCTTTTTCAATGGATTGCAAACACTCTAGCTCTTGTTGGGTCAAAGAAGCGTAATATTTTTTGACAGCTTGTTGATGATTTTCTAGAATGTGGAAAAATTGATAGACGGCGCTGGTTGCTCCTGCCACTATCAGCACTGGTGCGATCGCTGTTAATGCTACCGCAATGGGAGGACAAGCTGTTGCAATAGCAGTAGTAGCCAAAGCAGTTACACCGCCAACCGCACCACCAATAGTAGTATCTTTAACAGTTTCCAGTGCAGCAGTAGCCGGAGAAATTTCTTGTCGCACCACCCGCAAGGCATTAATCAGTAAGGAAAATGGTAAGGTTGTGGCAGCGCCAATAGCCGCACCTAGGGGAGCCGCTTTAATTCCAGCTTTTACCGCCCCAGTTAAATTGTCAATATGCCATTGGGTTTTGAGCGCCATTTGTTCTTGGGGAGTCATCGGTTTGTTGCCACGAGCTATATTATCTTGGGCAGACTCCCAGGTAATATTTCTAGGATCGTTAGTTCCACCTTGGCTATGGGGCTTAATATGACTAGCGTGCTTGCTAGTTAAATAGTCTTGAGTATTGGCAGCAGCAGTTTGCCCATTGCTTCCGGCTCTACAGGCTGGGGGGATTTTCTCCAACATTGCTTGAGCTTGCACGGTGGTTCGGCTGGGTTCTCCAGAACGAATGCCGCCGCGATATAGTCTCTGCAAGGTTTTCTCAGATAGGCCGTTCAAGTGGGCATGATGTACATTAGTAGCAGCGGCGCTAACAGCAGCATTACCCTTAGATACTTCTGGCATAGCAATAAATTTTATTAGTGATGACACCAAAGTTAAAATTATTATAACTAAATATATTATTTTAGCAAGTAGCGGTCTTTGATTACCAAGGGTGCGACGGTCTACCAGTTCTTCCAAGATACAAGGGTGCGTTAGCGATCGCTCGCGTAACGCACTACCTAAAAGTTAACTCTTAGGGCAAATAACGCGGATACTACCGCATCTTTAGACCAGGGAGTTTCAACTACAATTCCCCCATTCCCTTACTCAATTGCTACTTCATCAGTAACTACCCCTTCCGCACCGCTGACACCATTGGCAATTGCCACCACTTGATCCAAAATTTCCTGACTGGGGACTTTGCCTTTCAGGACAACTGTCGCCCCAGTCTGAGCCACCCACAGGGTATTAATATCCTCTAGAGATGGATCTTGGTCAAAAGCCAGCGCCACTCGTTTCGCTAAACCACTTTGGTCATATTCCCCATTTAAGCCAACTCGCTCTGGTGGAATCGCTTCCCCACCAGTCGCCGCCGCATCCAAAGAAACTTCCGGAGCGCTAGCGGGAGCTTCAGCACCAAACAGTCTTTGCAGCCAACCCATAAAATTTTTCTCCCTGATAGTATTTACCTTATCTATTATGCTTAAGTCCTGTCCACTATTCCCCATTTCCACTATTCCCTGTTCCCTGTTCCCTCTTCCCTATTCCCTATTCCCTGTTCCCTCTCCCCCCCTGTTCCCCATTCTGCGATATGATCGGACAAGTATTTTTTTCGCTCCGATGCCTGGTTTGCAAGCCTCAAGATTGGGAAACAGTAGCAGGCATCGCTTCTCTGTATCTGTTTTAAACCATGAAACACACCCTTTCAGTTCTCGTCGAGGATGAAGCAGGCGTTCTGACTCGGATTGCCGGACTATTTGCCCGTCGCGGTTTTAATATCGAGAGTCTAGCCGTTGGCCCTGCGGAGCAACTAGGCGTTTCCCGAATTACGATGGTAGTTCCCGGAGATGACCAAATTATTGAACAACTGACGAAACAGTTATACAAGCTGATCAACGTTCTCAAGGTACAGGACATTACCGATACGCCCTGCGTGGAACGCGAGTTGATGCTGCTGAAAGTTAATGCCAGCACTTCTAACCGCTCAGAAGTAATTGAACTGGCACAAGTATTCCGCGCTCGCGTGGTCGATATTTCCGAGGATTCCCTAACGCTGGAAGTGGTAGGAGATCCGGGAAAAATGGTGGCAATTGTCCAAGTGCTACAGAAGTTTGGCATCAAAGAAATTGCTCGGACTGGCAAGATTGCCCTGACTCGCGAATCGGGAGTAAATACCGAATATCTCAAGTCTTTGGAAGCAAAACTTCAGCAAACTGCCCATCATTAAGATTCAAAATTCAAAATTCAAAATTCAAAATGAATCATAACTTGGAATTAATTAATTTCAAGTACAGGTTGCTACTAATTGCCATTTTGAATTAATAATTTTGAATTTTGAATTGGAGCAAAGCGACTTGACCATCTATTTTTATAAAACAAGCGACCCCTACGGTTGCTTTTCCAATTTTTCTCTCCACGGAATTTATCTGGAAGGTCAAAATTGGCTGACGGTGGAACATTACTATCAAGCTCAAAAGTTTGTTGGTACTGCCGATAGTGATGTCATTCCCTTGATTCAGGCGGCGACTACTCCTGTCACTGCTGCTATGTTGGGAAGAGATGGCGATCGCACTCCCCGCCCCGATTGGAATGCAGTCAAATTTGATATCATGGCTAAGGCAGTTTTAACCAAGTTTCTGTCCCATCTAGATATTCAAACGGTACTGCTAGCTACAGGCGATCGCCTGATTGTCGAAAATTCTCCCACTGATTATTATTGGGGTTGTGGATTAGAGCGAACTGGTCAAAATCAACTGGGAAAAATTCTCATGCAAGTCCGGACAGCAATTCGCCAGCGTAATTAAAATTAATTAATCTACATAATCGATAACAATTTACTCAATCTGTTAAGATTGTCTTTAGAATCAGAAAATACTTGTAAATAAAAAACTACAACTTCCTCTCCAGGTGGGAGAGGGTCTTGTTTTAGTACCAAAGTTCTGAGACGATAGTTGGCACTGTTCAGCAACTGTTCAGGGGCTGAAATTTACCACAGCTATAGCAAAATCCTTTTAAGTCGGGCGCTTTAAAAGCACTAGGGGATCGCCGCTAGACGCTTGAGAGAAATGAATTTAGGGGTAAGAAGTCACTTTAAACTGTCTGTACCTCTAACTGAATGGGGGTGCAATGCCGGGACATTTTTATTCATCTGTCAATACCATAACTTCAGCATGGGAGGCGGCGAAAGCTTCTCTAACCCTAAAGTAGGGAATTCCAGCCGAGAGACTTTATGAATTTAGCAGAAAATACCAAACAATTGCAGCAAGGACTAGACCAAGAAGTTTTGCTACATCGAATGACCAACCGCATCCGGCAATCCCTAGAATTGCAGGAAATATTGACGGCAGCGGTGGCAGAAATCCGCTCCTTTTTAGGAACCGATCGAGTCATGGTTTATCGGTTCCATGCTGACAGCAGCGGCGAAGTAATTGCCGAATCGATTCGGGAAAATCGCTTGCCATCCCTCTTAGGGCTGAATTTTCCTGCCGACGATATTCCCCAAATTGCCCGCGATTTGATTCTCAAGACTCGCCAGCGCTCGATGATCAACGTCCCCCATCAGCAAATTGGTAGCAGCATTCTAGATGACCCGGAAACCGGAGAGCCGCTGAAAACAATTGAAATCAAGTATCGCTCCGCCGACCCCTGTCATATTCAATATTTGACAGCAATGGGAGTACAATTTTCCCTTTCAGTACCAATTTTGCATCAGCGAAAAATGTGGGGATTGTTGGTTTCCCATGACACGGAGAACAGAACAGTATCAGAACGGGAACTACAATTAGTCCAGCGAGTCGCCGATCAAGTATCAATTGCGATCGCCCAATCTAACCTCCTTTCTCAAGCTCGCGCCCAAGCCCAGCGGGAAGCAACGATTAATAAAATTTCGGCTCTGCTCCACGCTCAACCAGAAATTGAACTGCAAGCAGCCCTAGAAGAAATGGTGACTGTCTTGCAAGGTTCCGGTGGCAGACTGTATATCAAAGCCAATCAAATTGAGGCAGAAAAAAATAGCTTTCATTCCAATAGCCAAATCAATATTTATACCTGCGGTTCCCAACCAATCCTGACTGAACCTTTAGAAAGCCATCCCTTCTGGCAAGAATGGACAGAACGATGTTTGAGATCTACTCCAACCGCCATTCATGTTGACCCCAATTCCTGCGAAAACGATAATTTATGCTGCATCACTGACCTTTATAAAGAAACATACCTGCAAATCCTTGCTCCAGCCTTCCAATCAACTAAAATTCGGGGATTAATGATTATCCCTTTGCAGTATCGTCAAGTATCCCTAGGCTATCTCACTATTTTTCGCGATGAAATTAATACCGAAACTTTGTGGGCGGGGCAGTTTGACACCGATAAGCGCCAAATCCGCCCCCGCAAATCCTTTGAAGCATGGCGAGAATTAAAAAGTGGTCAAGCTTGGCCTTGGACTAGCAATGACTTAGAATTAGCCCACGCTCTCAGCCATCACTTTGGGATGGCAACTCAGCAATATCAACTTTATCAACAGGTACAGGCGCTCAATACTAACTTAGAACGGCAAGTGGAAGAACGGACGGCACAGTTGCAAAAATCCTTAGATCTTGCCAAAGTTCTCAAGCAAGTTACCGATCAAATTCGCAGTACCTTAGAATTTAAAACCATCTTACAAACCATTGTCCGGGAAGTCAAAAACCTCTTAAATACTGACCGAGCGGTGATTTACCAATTTGTGCGAGATTGGGATGGAGAAGTAGTAGTGGAAGCTGTCAACGATAATTGGATATCGTTGCTGGGCAAGATGATTAGCGACGATTGCTTTTCCGGGGAACACGCCCATTTATATGAGGAAGGTAGATTTCGCGCTATTGATAATGTTCTAGAGTCAGATTTGAGCGATTGCCACAAAGAGTTTTTAAACCGGATTGAAGTCCAAGCTAATTTGGTAGTACCAATCCGCATCGGGGGGAAATTGTGGGGATTGCTGATTGCCCACGAATGCGGACAGACGAGAGTTTGGCAAGCCGCAGAAATCGATCTATTACAACAATTAGCAGATGAAGCGGCGATCGCCATTCATCAAGCCGCCCTCTACGAGCAAAGTTGTGCTGCCGCTGCCACTGCCACCGCCCAAGCCGAACAATTGGAACAAGCAGCAGAACAGCAAAAAGCTTTATTTGGAGTAATTACCAAAATTCGGGAAACCCTCGATCTCAGCCGGATTTTTCAGGGCGCTGCCAGAGAAATTCGCCAATTACTGGATGCCGACAGAGTAGGAGTATTTCGCTTTCTTCCCGATTCTAATTGGCAAGAAGGTGAATTTGTTGCGGAAAATGTGCTACCTGGTTTTACCAGCATCTCCGGGATCAAAGTGCGGGAAAACTGCTTTGCCGAAAAACACGCCGCCGAATATTGTCAAGGCCGGATTCGGGTGATTAATGATATTTACAATAGCAGTTTGAGCGACTGTCACATTCAGTTTTTGAATCGGTTGCAAGTCCGAGCCTCCATTGTCGTCCCCCTAATTGAAGGCGACGATCTCTGGGGATTACTTTGCATTCATCAGTGCAAGCATCCTCGTCAGTGGAGCGATTCAGAAGTAGAGTTTGTGATTCAAATTGCGACTCAATTGGGAGTAGCCCTCCAGCAAGCAGAATTACTTGCCAAAACTCAGGAACAGACCGAACAACTGACTAGAGCAATTAGAGAATTGCAACAGACTCAAACCCAATTAATTCAAACTGAAAAAATGTCTAGTTTGGGGCAGTTAGTAGCTGGCATCGCCCATGAAATTAATAATCCAGTTAATTTTATTTATGGCAATCTTAGCCATGCTAGTCAATATGCTCAAGATTTACTCGATCATCTGGAACTGTATCAAAAAAATTATTCGCAACGCCATCCAGAAATTGTAGATCACGAAGAGGAAATTGAGCTAGATTTTCTGACGGCTGATTTGCCCAAAATTCTCACTTCAATGAAAGTTGGAGCCGAACGCATCCGGCAAATGGTACTATCTTTACGCAATTTTTCCCGTCTCGATCAATCCGAGAAAAAAGCGGTTAATTTGCATGAAGGGATCGATAGTACCCTGTTAATTTTACAACATCGGCTGAAAATGAAGACTAATTCACCGGGAATTCAGGTAATTAAAGAATATAGCGATTTGCCGCTGATTAATTGCTACCCTGGACCGTTGAATCAAGTGTTTATGAACGTCCTCAGCAATGCCATTGATGCCTTAGATCAGCGGGATGCCCAGCGAAGTTTAGAAGAAATTACTGATTTTCCCAGCCAGATTATTATTAGTACAGCGCTAATCAGCGATAAAAGCGATAATCAGCAATCTGGTACAGAAAAAGCCATAATCAAAATTACTGACAATGGCACGGGAATTCCTCAAGATGTAATCAATCAAATTTTCAATCCTTTCTTTACTACTAAACCCGTGGGTAAAGGTACGGGATTGGGGCTATCTATCAGTTACCAAATTGTGGTGGAAAAGCACGGCGGTGAATTTCGCTGTAATTCCCTGCCCGGAAAAGGTACGGAGTTTTGGATCGAAATTCCGATCAAATAGAAGCCAGCTAGTATTAATCATAGCGCCAATGAGCAGCAAATCATTCTTATCAGGACTTACGCAACACCTCTATTAGTAGGGTGTGTTAGCGCAGCGTAACGCACCATCAACGCTATATGCGGAGCAACTGCGTAAGTCCTAACTGATTTTGCCATGTAAGTTGTCTCCCCATCAAACACTGCCGATCATGTGAAATAGGCAATCTCATTAGAGTTAGATTGCCCATTCCCCATTCCCTACTAATCCAAGGGTGGACGTTGCAGATGCCATTCCGTAGCCTGCTCGTAGGCATAGGCTACTTGCAATAATAAATCCTCTCGCAGATTATTAGCAATCAGCTGAATTCCAATCGGTAAGCCTTGTTCGTCAAAACCACAGGGAATACTGATGCCCGGTAAGCCAGCCAGATTGACCGGAATGGTCATCAAATCTGATAAATACATACTTAAAGGGTCAGCAGTCTTTTCCCCAGCTTTAAAAGCTGTCGAAGGAGCGGTAGGACAAACCAAAATATCCACTTGCTCAAAAACCCGTTGGAAGTCTTGCTTAATCAGGGTGCGGACTTTTTGGGCTTTCAAATAATAGGCATCGTAGTAACCCGCCGACAGAGCGTAAGTACCTAGCATAATCCGCCGCTTCACTTCGGCTCCAAAACCAGCAGCGCGAGTTTCGCCATACATTGCCACCAGATTATCAGCATCGGGGGCGCGGAGTCCGTACTTTACCCCATCGTAGCGAGCCAGGTTCGCCGAAGCTTCGGAAGTTGCCAGGACATAGTAGGTAGGCAAGCCGTAGCGGAAACGGGGACAAGAGACAACGTGAATTTCCGCCCCTAAAGATTGCAAAACTTCAATGGCTTTGGTTACAGCTGCTTCTACCGCAGGTTCTAAACCTTGTCCAAAAGTTTCCTTGATGGCTCCAATTCTGAGGACGCTGCGGGGGCGAAAACTGGGTTTGAGTAACTTGTCATATTCGGGAATGGTGACATTCAGACTGGTGGAATCTTTGGGATCGTATCCCGCGATCGCCTTTAACAACACCGCTGCATCTTCTACTGTCCTACCAAAGGGGCCAATTTGATCCAAAGACGAGGCATAGGCTACCAATCCATAACGAGAAACCAATCCATAGGTAGGTTTCAAACCCACCACCCCGCAGAAAGAGGCTGGTTGCCGAATGGAGCCTCCTGTATCCGAACCCAACGCTACTATACATTCCCTAGCTGCCGTTGCTGCTGCCGAGCCACCAGAAGAACCCCCTGGTACGCGCTGCAAATCCCAAGGATTAGCGGTAACTTGATAGGCTGAGTTTTCGGTGGAACTACCCATCGCAAACTCGTCTAAATTGGTTTTGCCCACAATCACCGCCCCTGCCGCCCACAATTTTTCCGTCACTGTAGACTCGTAGGGAGGGATAAAATTTTCTAATATTTTGGAACCGCAGGTAGTGGGAATGCCCTGGGTACACATATTGTCCTTAATAGCAATGGGAATGCCTGCTAGCAGTCCGATTTCCTCGCCAGCAGCAATTTTGGCATCCACAGCTTTTGCCTGTTCTAGAGCTTTTGCCGCCGTTACGTGTAGAAAGCTGCGTAACTTTGGTTCCAGTGTTTGGATGCGCTCCAAAAATTCCTGCGTAATTTCCACAGCCGAGCGCTCTTTGCGGATGAGTTGTTTGTGCAACTCGCTAATGGATGCCATGTTGTTACCTTATAAGACTCAAAATCCAAGTTCTAGTATATGGGATAGGGAACAGGGAACTTCAATGCTAAGTTTTGGCAAAATCTACCAGCAAATTTAAGGATACGCCCAATTGAGTCTGGGATGATTGTTCAAGGCGATCGCACCTGTGCATCGGGGCTTTTTTGCCACCAGACAACGATCTTAGCCAGCGATCGCAGTTTTTGTGCGATCGCGATCGCTGTCAAGGGCAGGTAGCGATCGCTTGAGCTATTCTAACCCCACTGCATACTTAGGTTCATAAGCTTAATTCCGAATCCACTACTTCATTAAGAACGGCAATGAATATTGAACCCACTATCTACCAAATCCTAGTTTCCCGCAAATTTACTTCCTCTGACCGCGAGATGCTCAAGTCTGCCCTCCTAGAAGGCACGCTCACCGATAGCGAATACGATCTGATGGATCGGTTATTTTATGGAGTGCGCCACGGCTTGTTAATGCTAGCAGATCAAGTTTAGTTGGCGATCTCCACTGATTTATCCTCAACCCTCCTCACTCGACACGTTTTCCGGTAGCGGCAGCCCAAGCTCGCCGCCATTTTTTATTTCTGCCCAAGCCAGATTTATGCTATAAGATTTGATGAATACTTTCAACGACTTGCTCAACAAAATCAACTGCATCATTAACCAGAATTTCATCAATATACCAACGACTGCCAATCCCAAAGGTAGGATCTATATCAGCTTCATGAGCAATTTTGTTTCGGCGATCGACGACAGCGCTAAGTTCCTGTTTAATGTCTTTGGCAGGTTTGCTCATTTGAATCCCGACTTCATCCCATAATTTTTTATCTGAAATTAGCCTAATCGCATCAGCTATTTTATCTGGTTGCTGAAAACTTTGAAATCCCAGCCGTTCTCGAATTTCATCTTCTAGCCAAGCAGCGTTATTTAGCCTATTTAACACGCTATCAGATATAATTGGCAGTAAAGCTGAAACGGTGTAAGATTGTTGCAGAAATGTAGAGCCGTGATTTTGTTGGATTTCGTTTTCTAACCAATTGGCAATATCTAGCGCTATCATTCGTTCTTGACGAGCGCCACCTAGCGAAACTTGAAACCGAGAAAAAGCTGATTGAGAACTGTTGACTGGAGGGTTAGGCTCCAAGCGTTGCCCGCGATGAATCTCCAACATTCCTAGTGTCACCACCTCATGAATATAGTAATCCAAAGCGCTCACTGTTAAAACTAGGGCAGATCTCAAAATATCTGATAAATCTAAAGCAGAGGATGACTGGGTATTAATAGCATTATGCAGGGCAATTAAATCTCGGACGCGAATAATGCTATTTCGGAATTGATCAAGCGCAGACTGCATAAGAAGTTAGTCCAATCACTTTATCTGCCAAATCCGAAAAAGTTTTTTTAAACTCCTCTTGTTTTGCCTGATTATTTTCCAAAACCACACCAGTTTGCCCTAATTGCTTAGGTGTCAAATCATAAATTGGGGTTCGATGTTCTTGAGATTTGGCTATTAAGCTATTGAAGTTGGCAATCTTGGTAAGTGATAAATTACCATTAATGCCCTGTTCAATATAAAGTCTTTCAGGCAACATCAGATTGTTTTGTTTTAAAGTCGGTATTAACTTAGTAGCAACAGCTTCTTCAATCTTTTCAATCCATGTCTGAAAAACTGCCGTTTCTCTACCATGAATAATGTGATGACTCTGAATAATAGTGCCGAGAAAATGCAATCTAATATCCGGAAATGGGTAATGAGCATCCTTCAAAATCTTTAGAGAACTAGCTCTTTGCGCCCAGGCATACCATCTTGGTAAAACCTTAACTAAAGAATCAATTGCCATTCGCGAAAAGAAATCAGCAATAGTAGGAACCATAAAAAAATCACTGATCGCGAGCAAATTTTGATTAATTGATCCGAAAGTTGGACTCATATCAATTAGAATGTAGTCAGCATTGAACTGTGAAGCCGTTTTTTCTAGTAGGTCATTGATCGAACCTGGTAAGTTTCTCAGAGACTGAATTGAATCACTGAACTCTTGGGCAATTCCTAGGGTTACTTCATATTCAGCCAATCCAACATGACCAGGTAGTAAGTATAATCCCCGTTGGTTGCCTACTTGAACGCAATCTACCGCCTTAATTGCCCGTGGCTGGGACTCAAATGCTGGGGCTAAACCTGTTTTAATATTTGAATTCGTATTGTAGATATTTGCTATTCTTTCCTCATCTTCCTCTGTCTGTTCTCCCAGAGCCATTCCTGTGAGATTACATTGGGGATCGGCATCTACCAAAATGACTGTTTTTCCTTTTGAGGCTAGCATCCAGCCTAGGTTAAATGTGATTGTGGTCTTACCAATGCCAGCTTTGTTATTGAAAATAGCAATTTTTTGAGCCATTTCACTATACCTTTTGAAGTTTTCAATTTTTGATGCCAATATTTCACTGGCTGGCACGTAATTGTCCGCAGGCAGCATCGGCGGCTAAACCTTTGGAATAACGCACGCTGACGGCAATATTTTTTTCTTCCAAAACATTCACAAAAGCTTCTATTTGCTTACCATTGGGACGTTGATAATCAGCTTCTTTGATGGGATTATAGGGAATTAAATTGACATGACTTTGGAAACCGCGCAGGCAATTGGCTAAGTCCACGGCACATTTCAACGAATCATTCACTCCGGCGAGCAGAACATATTCAAACGTTACTCGCCGTCCAGTAATTTCCACATATTCTCGGCACTCTGCCAGCAAATCGGCTAAGGGATAATGGCGAGCGCTGGGAATCAGTTGTTCGCGCAATTGTTGATTGGAACCGTGGAGACTAACTGCTAAAGTAACTTGTAAGTGATGGGCGGCAAATTGACGAATGCGATCGCGAATCCCTACCGTCGAAACAGTCATTGAACGCTGTCCAATCCCCACATCTTGATTGAGCGATCGCAAAGCTGCTAAAACATTATCCGTATTTAACAGTGGTTCCCCCATCCCCATAAACACAATATTACTAACCCGCTGTCCAAAATCTTCCTGCACCGTCAAAACTTGATCGACAATTTCGTGGCAGGCTAAATTCCGTTTATAACCACCTTTCCCTGTGGCACAAAAATCGCAAGCCATCGGGCAGCCTACCTGGGAAGATACACAAACTGTCAAGCGCTTGGGAGTCGGAATCCCTACGGTTTCAATGATATTCCCATCCGCAAGGCGGAGTAAATATTTAGTTGTGCCATCGGGGGCAACGGACTGATAATGGATGGTAGAACGCCCTACCGGAGTATCTGCTGCTGCCTCCCGCCATTGCTTCGGAAAGACTGAAATTTCGGCAAGCGATCGCACACCCTTCTGATACAACCACTGATGTAACTGTTTGCCGCGATAGCTGGGTTGCCCCTGTTGCTGCACCCACGCCGTCAAATCTGCCACCGAAGCTCCCAGCAAAGGCGGAATTGCCAACTTGGGCAAATCAGTTGTCACCTCCTCTAAAGAGGCAGGATAATCGGGAGTAGTAGAGCTAACCTGGGAGGGGAGGGGCGTAGCAAACATAATGGTGTTAGTCGCAAATCAATTGAGGCGTTCCATTAAAAATAGCATATTCAAGTCGCTTCGCTCCAATTCAAAATTCAAAATTATTTCCATTCTTTATTTTGAATTTTGAATTTTGCCTTTTGAATTCAAAATTCCCCCTATGTACTTCATCAACCCCAAAACCGACTTTGCCTTTAAAAGAATCTTCGGCTCATCAGAAAGCACCAATATCCTCAAAAGCTTTCTGAATGCCTTAATGTATGAAGGTCAACCCATCATCG
The DNA here is from genome assembly GCA_936920195.1 of uncultured cyanobacterium. GTDB lineage: Bacteria > Cyanobacteriota > Cyanobacteriia > Cyanobacteriales > FACHB-T130 > CAKZHE01. The sequence goes on from CAKZHE010000275.1 coordinate 30,677, forward strand.
AAGATTTAGAAATTATCGATCCAGCCTTAGCGCCCAAAGTTTCTGGCTTGAAAGATACTTATTTGGATGTCAAAGCCAAAATCAATGATGGTCAAACTGTCATCATTGAAATGCAGGTATTAAATGTGGCTTCCTTTGCCAAACGAGTCATCTATAATGCTGCTAAAACCTATGCCACTCAATTAGGACGGGGCGAAGGATATTCTAAATTAAAACCCGTTCTGGCTTTGACCATCACTGATTTTGAAATGTTTCCAGATAATCCCGATGTCATTTCTCATTTTGTCTTCAAACAAACCAAGCGTTTTTTTGACTATCCCGATCCAGAAATTGAACTGTTTTTCGTAGAACTACCAAAATTCAAAAAAACCTTACAAGAGTTAGAAACTGTCACTGATAAATGGATTTATTTCATGAAAAATGCTCCCTCTTTGGAAATGATGCCAGAGAACATGAGCGCAGTTCCCGAAATTAAAGAAGCCTTCGCGATCGCCAATGAAGCAAACTTGAGTCGAGACGAACTAGCAGATTTGGAAAAAAGAGAAATGGTGCTAGAAGATCAGCGAAATTTAGTCTTGAGAGGACAAAGAGAAGGACTTGAGGAAGGAATGAGAAAAAAAGCTTTAGAAATTGCCCAGCAACTTTTGGATGTCCTCGACGATCAAACCATTATGCAAAAAACAGGTTTAACTTTGGAGGATATTCAGCAATTACCAAAAAAACGGGTATAAAGCCTCGTCCTTACTTCGACAGGACTTCGGCGTGCAGTTCGACAAGCTCACCGTCCGCGCTCAGTCGAACGATCAGTAACCTTCTAGGACGGCTTTTTATTTAATTTTATGTAATTGCTGTGTTATGAGTGACATAGAGAGCAATTTGCTCGTACAATCATAGCATGAAGACGCTGAAGTTCAAATTATACAGTCATAAACGGAATAAATACCTCAAGCGTACCATCAATGCTGCCGGGGTAATTTATAACCATTGTATCGCCTTACATAAACGGTACTACCGAATGTGGGGCAAACACTTGAACTGTGCGAAACTTCAATCTCATATTGCCAAACTCAGAAAGCGCCGTCCTTTCTGGCAATTAGTCGGTTCTCAAGCCGTACAAGATATTTGTCAGCGAATTGAGAAAGCCTACCAGTTGTTTT
>CAKZHE010000276.1 GCA_936920195.1 uncultured cyanobacterium
GTTCGTAGTTGGGCTTTAGCCCTCTCCGGATTAGGGCTAAAGCCCAACTACGAACTTAGTTAACTGAACTGTATTGGCTTAAAATATTCTCGCTAGCCCCATTGCATAGACTAGCAGGATCAGCTAACTGGCATTAACGCAAATGGCTTTGACATCCGACCAGCGCAACTATTACTACCTGCTAGAGACAGAAAGAACTGGCATTCACCACCCAATTCTGGCAGCACTGCACCAAATTCACCAGCAACCAACCTTAACCGATGGCGAGGTGGGGTTGGGGATATCTCCTGCCAATCAAGTAGCTTTAGCTGCCACGAGCGACTTTCCCGGACAGGTACGTTACGCTGCTAATGTCATCCGCAGTCTGACGGAGAAGCTGGCAAATCAGGGTTGGACGAGCGCGGAGTTGTGGAACTCAGAAAAAGGCCGCTATACCGAGCAGTTTATCCAAAAAGTTGCTCATGGTTACGCCCCACCCGCCAACGAACCGCAAACGGCACGGCTGGAAATTTGTCTGCCGGAGAAGTTGCTATCGGCCTACTTGCAAGATTTTAAAGCCGATTCACCTACCCTTGGCGAACAAAATTTTGGCTATCTGGATCGCGCCTTAATTGCACTGATTGAGAAAGTGCCAGAGTATTATGGGGGACTTTGCCATCAACGAGAGGCGCTGTTAGAGGCTGTGCGATTGTGGCGGGGATTAGATGACCGGGAAGAGGCGATCGCCTCCTTAGTCAACCAAGATATTCTAGAAGAATCGGCGCTCGATCTGCCTTTAAAACAATTTATCCGCCAAATCATCCCCCAGTATGTCGGCTATCCCCGGCAACGGGAAGCTTTAATTCGGCTAACTCAATTTTGGCGGCAATTAGCCTCTCGCGAACAGGCGATCGCCTCCCTTGCCAAAAATTCTTGTCCAGAAGAAAATCTCCATATCCTCGATCCTGCCCTGATCGCCTTTGTACAGCGATTACCTCAACAATACCAAGGCCAAGGACAGCAGCGCAACGCCCTCACCGAAGCCTTTCGGCTCTGGCAGCAACTAGACTCTCGGAATGCCGCGCTCGCCGTTCTGGGATTCGAGCCGAGCGAATTGTCAGCAAACGCTGAAGAACGCAGCAAATTAGCCAGCACCGCCCACCAAATTGACCGTACCCTGCTAGAATTTGTCCGGCGCTTGCCCATCCTTTACCAAGAAATTGACTACCAACGAGAAGCTTTGATTCGGTTAGTGCAACTGTGGCGGGATTTAGAAACTCGCACCCAAGCTGTGCAATCCCTGTTTGAAGACTTGAAACAGTTAGGGAATGCTCGTCGAGAGAGTGTAGAAGCGGCTCCCAAACCCATATCATTCATTCTGTCCAAACGTCCCGAAAAATGGACACCAGAAAATATTCAAATCTCTGCCGCCATTTTAGTTGATGGACACTTTACCTGGGCAGAAGCCACCTGTGGCGGCACGCGGATGCCCCCCAATCAAGCTACAGTGGATGCCATAGTCAGTATTGCCCAACTAGCCCAAAGAGCGCGCGATCGCCTTGGTCGTCCCTTCTTCATTGCCAGTTGGTATCGTCCCGCCCAGATCAATCATCTCATGGGCGGCACTAAATTCAGCCGTCATATTGTCGGCGATGCCATTGACTTCACCTGCGAAGGTTTATCTGGAAATCAAATTTATTGGTTTTTAGAACCCTGGTGGCCTGGTGGTCTAGGTCGTTATACTCAATTTCCCTACCTTTGTCATATTGATGCCCGGAGTTATCGAGCTAGGTGGCAATATTAATCATTTGGGGAATTCTAAATATAGGTGTGAAATTCGCTCTGGTAGAAACTATGTCCAATCCCCTTCTTTTAGTTGATCCGCTGCTTGCCCAAGCTACCCCCAAAAAAGCTGTTCCGTCCCCAACCAAAAAGACAACCCAAACCACTCAAAAGGCAGCTACTCCCGCCTCCTCCCCGCCAATATGGATGTTTTCCACCATTGGGCTAGTGGTTCTAATTGTGGGCTTGGGTGTATACAGCCAAACGCAAATTGACAAACTCAAGAAAAAAGTCAAATTTGAGGAATTCAAAAGTAAGGAACTGCAAAAGAAATTGAAGCTGGCGGTGGGAACCATCAGTAAAATGGAAACCAACCCCGACCTAGTACACTCGCGAGAATTTAACCTAGATTACTTGCGAATGAGAATGGACGAAGAAGTGTTTCACTTTGCCATTGTCAATCAAATTAAAGTCAAGGTGAAACAGCTAATTGGGGTAGCTCTCCGTCCCAATCAAGCAGAAACTGGTAGTGTGGGTATTGCCAGCACTTCGGGACGGCAAGTTGATGAAATGTTTGATGTCACTTACGAAACTGGTGAAGGAGCGAAACGCAGCAAGCGGATTTTATTTCGGATTCAAGTCAAATTAATGAAATTGCCAACCCAGGCAACCTCAGTCACCATTACTCAAATTATTGACTGTATTGAAACTTTCTTAAGTCCAGCCGAAGATCATGATACTTGGCAGCCCACAATTCAAGGGCGGTTAGTCAAGTTGAATTGGGATCAAACTGCTAAACCAACCCCTTTACTGGTCTTAGAACAGTTGAGTGAAGGAGCTAATGTGACGATGCGGACTAAGCGAGCCGTTAGCTAAAATCGTGGAGAGATTATCGGGTGCGCTACTAGCTGCTGAAAAGCCGCAAAAGTTTTAGTTGGCGATTCGCCAAAAATATCGCGATCGCTGACCAAGTGAAATCAATTTATTTGAACCAACATAAGCAGAGGAGGACTAGATTATGGCAAAAGTTAAGATCCCAAAATCCAAAAAGAAAAATTTCTCTAGTTTTAGTGTTAGTGAAGCCTATAAACAGTTAGGAATTATTACGTTGATTCCTTGGGAATTTGAAAGTCAACCACTTCCAATAAGCGACTTCTTCAAAAAAAGACTAGAGCGATTACACAAGCATTTTGACCTCCGCAGCTATGAAGAATCGAAAAAACTGCTGATCGATGCCTTCTGTGAAGAAGCAATGGAAAATTTAGACCAGCTTAAGATTTGGAAAGGCGGCAGGCTAGAAAGTGACGTACTGATTGGTAACGCTGACTATTTGATTGCTCAGAAAAAAGACTATTTAGAAGTCCCATTTCTTTGTATTATCGAAGCCAAGAAAGATGACTTTGAACAGGGACTAGCACAATGCTTAGTAGAAATGCAGGCTTGCCAATGGCAAAATAAACAAGCAGGGAAACCCATTGATATATTAGGAATAGTGACTAATGCAAGGGAGTGGATGTTTTATAAACTTGACCTGTCAGGTAAAGTTTATGAGAGTAGAGGCTATATTTCAGACGATGCCGCACAAACATTGGGAGCATTGCACCATATTTTCCAAGAGTGCGAGAAAAACTTAAGTAAAAATCAATTTATCTAGAGCAGCCTTGAATCCTTAGCCACCGCCATTCCCTTTGTGGGAGCCGCCCTGCGGGTATTAGAGCAACTTTTCCGCAAAAAAGACCCTGACAAGCATTGGGGCGGTTTGCAGCCCGTCCAAACCCCAGAAGTATAAATCATAGAAAAGCCCTACTAGAGTTCTTGCTCCAGTCCCAAAATCGACTCCCTCGCCCAAAAAAGGATTATGATAGCATTTGTTCGAGCGAGTCGTGGTATGCAAAGACAGCGTTCTTTATTAGCTTTAATTTTCGTCCTGGTGATCCTTGCCATCACCGTCATCACAAGAGTTCCCATCCAGTTAGGACTAGACCTCCGGGGAGGCTCGCAGTTGACAATTCAAGTCAAAACCACCGCTGAAATTCCCCAAATCTCCCCTGAGCAACTAGAAGCAGTTAAGACAGTCCTAGAAACTAGAGTCAACGCCCTAGGCGTATCAGAATCAGTCGTGCAAACCGTTGGCACAGACCAGATTGTAGTGCAATTACCAGGGGTGAACGACCCCAAACAGGCAGAAGAAGTTTTAGGCGGAACCGCCCAACTAGACTTTCGCAAGCAGAAGCCAGGAACCGAAGGCCAATTCATTGCCGAGCGGAAAGTCGCGCAAGACCTAAAAATTAAACAAGAAGAACTCAAAAAAACCAACAATCCGGAAGAGATTGCCAAAAATCAACAAGCCTTAGAACGCAGCAACAAAGCCATTAGCGAACTATTTGAACGCACGGGCTTAACTGGCAAAAACCTCAAAAATGCCCGTCCAGAACCGCTGCAATCAGGCCAAAATTGGAACGTTGCCATCAGCTTTGATCCTAAAGGTGCAGAACTCTTTGCCCAAATGACCAAAGACTTAGCCGGGACAGGGCGCAGCCTGGGCATCTTCCTCGATGATAAACTGATTAGCGGTCCCACAGTGGGAGCAGAATTTGCCGAAGTTGGTATTACTGGCGGTAATGCTGTGATTACTGGAACCTTCACTGCCCAAGAAGCGAATAATTTAGCCGTGCAGTTACAAGGCGGCGCTTTACCCCTGCCAGTGGCGATTGTGGAAAACCGCACCGTCGGAGCAAGCCTTGGTCAAGATAGTATCAACCGCAGTATTGCCGCAGGTGTTGGTGGGTTACTCTTGGTACTGATATTCATGGGCGTTTACTATCGATTGCCGGGAGTAATTGCGGATATTTCCCTAATAATTTACTCTTTGCTCACCTTAGCTGCCTTTGTCCTCTTGGGTGTCACCCTAACTTTGCCCGGAATTGCTGGGTTTATCCTCAGTATTGGGATGGCAGTTGATGCCAACGTGCTAATTTTTGAGCGGACGCGGGAAGAATTGCAATCTGGCAAAACATTATATCGGTCAGTGGAATCGGGTTTTTATCGAGCTTTTTCCAGCATTCTCGATAGTAACGTCACCACTTTGATTTCTTGTGCGGCTCTGTTCTGGTTGGGTTCTGGCTTAGTCAAAGGGTTTGCTTTAACCTTAGCTCTAGGCGTAGTCATTAGTATGTTTACTGCCATTTCTTGCAGCCGGACTTTTTTGCTTTTGCTAGTTTTGGGCTTCCCCGGTTTGCGCCAAAAGCCAGAACTGTTTGCCCCCAATATTCCCGATTCGATCAAATCATAAATTCACAGTTAGCAGGCATTGCCCATTCCTATGAAATTGAGTGTGATTAAACAACGGAAATGGTGGTGGATGCTATCTACCATCATTATCCTGAGCGGCGCGATCGCCATGATTATATCTTGGACTCGCCCAGACATCGGCGCACCCCTCCGCCCCAGCCTAGACTTCATCGGCGGTACTAAACTGCAATTTGAGTTGGATTGTACCAAAGCAGGCAACTGCAATCAGCCCATTAATCTCATTGCCGTCCGGCAAGTCATGGAGGAACAGGGACTGGGATCGAGTAGCATTCAAGTAGTAGACCAGTACGGCATTAACATCCGCACCAAAACCTTAGATGCCAAAACTCGCAGCCAGTTAGAACAAGCTTTGAGTGCCAAAATTGGCAGCTTCGATATCAAAAAAACTAAAATTGATACCGTTGGACCAACGCTAGGAAAGCAGCTATTTACTTCTGGAATGCTGGCGTTGATTCTTTCCTTTGTCGGCATCACCATTTACCTAACTTTTCGCTTCCAATTAGACTATGCCTTTTTTGCCTTCGTTGCGCTCTTTCACGATGTTTTAATTACTGTAGGTATCTTCTCGATTTTGGGTTTAGTTCAAGGAGTAGAAGCAGATAGCTTATTTATTGTGGCTCTGCTGACCATTGTTGGTTTTTCCGTTAATGATACCGTAGTGATCTACGATCGCGTCCGGGAAGTGATTCAATTGCATCCCGAACTCCACATTAATCAAATCGTGGACGATGCCGTTAATCAAACTTTAACTCGGTCGATTAATACTACCCTGACTACTCTCCTAACGCTGACTTCCATCTTTTTATTTGGCGGCGAAACCTTAAAATACTTTGCCTTAGCTCTGATTGTCGGCTTTATTGCCGGAGCTTATTCAAGTATTTTTATTGCTAGTACCCTCCTAGCTTGGTGGCGAGAGCGTTCTGGAAAAGCATTTTTAACTCCATCGGCATCAACTTCTGCTGAGGGTATGGAAGGTTAAAATATTTAACGAAGAAACCTTCTAATTCAACCATCAGGGAACTTCAGCGCCCCCATCTCTAGTTTCGGGATACCAAGCAATTACAAGTTTCCCATGACTCCCACCGAATCGACAGAACTAAATAGCCATTTTCAAGGGCAAGTACAAAGACTGCACCAGCTAACTATGTATGGTCAATGGTTGTTCGCAGTCTTTCTTTGGGTTAGTCTTGGTTCCTGGAGCTTGTGGCAATTGCGCTACCCCATTAGTTTGATGGTGGAGTATTTTACTTGGTCAGCAGTGTTTTATACTTTGGTTTTTCAACCTCTACCTGTTCTTGGCCTCTCGATTTGCATTTTAAGGACGCTCACACTTTTGACTTGGCAAATTCGCTTGGGGTTTTGGGGACTGCCAAAACGAGAGCAGTATCGTTTAGAGGAGAAGGTACGGCGGATTCAGGAACAGGGCGCGAAGCATTGGCTCTGGAAGTGGGTTTGCGAGCCTTCGATGAGGAGCTAAGGGAAGTTAGTTTTTTAGGAGTTTCGGGAATATGGCAGCAACCTATCTACCTCAAGGGCTGGTGGAAGAGATTAAGCTCTATTTGAAGTCCCAAGTTGAGCGGGGGGACTTGGAGGCGCAAATCTTGTTGGCACAAGTTGAACAGCTAGAAGGCTCTACTGTCAGTGTTTTGCCCCCTGGAATGTTTTCCCCTCCTGAAGGTTTGGGTTTGGAGCTAGGTTGTTAGTCAAATTCTTGACATACTCCCCGCTCTAAAAGTGCGGGGATTCTGGGTTCAAACAACAGTTGCAGGCATAGCCCGTCTTACACTATCTCGCCCAACAGACAATGCCCTGCCTGCTTCCACCATTCTATCAGAAAGCCGTCCTAGAAGGTTACTGAGCGTTCGACTGATCTCACGCCGAAGTCCTGTCGAAGTCCTGTCGAAGTAAGGACGGGGCTTTAGACCCAGTTTTTGGTAAAGTTTGTTTGCGATTTTTAATTTCTCTCGCCAACGGTGATAGATTGAGGGTGGAAGTAGATAGAACTTCCACTGGCAGATACGACAGCGATACAAGTAGTTAAGCAAGAGGTAAAAGACGCTGTTTTACTCCCCATCTGTCTCGCTCAACAACAATAGCACCCAAACAAAGGTCTGATATTTCCTTAAATTAGTAACTAGGGAGCAATGCAACTAGACATTTAGCATTAGTGCAACTCCAGGTTCGATTTAAATGCAAGGAAATCACTTGGATAAAAGGTTTTGGGTGCTGTTGCTTTTAAATGGGAGAAAATAATATTTATTTTATGGAAGTATTGAGCAACAATCAACCATCTAATCATCGGGGTTGATGCCAAGCTCTCTGAGCTTTTCAGCAAGTCGTTGGGCTTTTTGTTCCGCTACCTGTTTAGCCAACCGTTCTTGATTGGCAATTAAACGTTCTCGCTCGGCGATCGCTTCTGCCTCTTGTTTAGCCAATCGCTCTTGATGTGCAATGAGACGTTCTTGACTCGCGATCGCTTCTGCCTCTTGTTTAGCCAATCGTTCTTGATGTGCGATTAGACGTTCTTGACTCGCGATCGCTTCCGCATTCATCGCTCTTTCATTCGCTGTTAAATAGCGATTTCCTGACTCATCATACCAATAGAGCCATTCTCGTTTCCAACCAATATGTTCCCCATTTTCATATCCCAGCGCCAACTCAATTTCTGGCAGCCAAACTCGATTATTCTCACTGGGCAGAAGTTCATATTTTTCTTCTATTAATCGATATACTTCCAATCTGTTTCTATTTTTAAACCGCCCTTTTCTGCCGCTAAATGGATTGTAAATTGCATAATAGAGAATTCCTAATTTTTGATAATCTTCTAACTTCTTCTCATATTCGCTGTTATAGGTCTCTGAAACTACTTCCAAGAACAAAATCGGCATGATATTATTTTCTGCCCACCGCAAATAGCTCAATCGGCCTTTTTCCCCAGTATCATGTTTGACTCCCACTGCTAAAAAGCCATCGGGAACAATTGCTGTTTCATCAGGGTTGTAATAAACCCCCATATCCACACCGAAGTACCAATCATCGCGATTTGCCCAAATGAGGGCTAATAAACCCAGGAGGAGATTGGGGATGTCGTTTTGTAATTGATTATCCACTGGCGTGTCGTCGGATGATGGCAATTCTTCGGCGGTGGGAAGAAGGCGATTGGGGTTGTAGGTGAGGTTAACCATAGCTTGTACAAGCGAGGTATTTGAGTCAGACTAATTCTAGCAGAATAGAGTTGATGGTGCGTTACGCTGCGCTAACACACCCTACTGATAGTTGCGTAAGTCCTGATTCTCTTAAAGTGCATACAAGGCAGTTAAAGCTACTGCTAACGCATCGGCAGCATCATCTGGCTTAGGAATTTTGGTTAAATTAAACTCCCGCGCTACTGCTTGCTGCACTTCGTACTTATCAGCATTGCCTTTACCAGTCAGCGCCTGTTTAATTTGGGCGGGGGTAAATTCTACCAATGGTACGCCGTACTGCGCCATTACCAACAAAGTCACTCCCCTCGCCTGCGCTACAGTAATCGTATTCGCCATCCGGTAAAAAAATAACTTCTCAATGGCAACCAAATGGGGTTGGACTTGCTTGAGCAGGGAGTGTAAATCCTCGTAAATCGTACAGAGGCGCAATCCTATGTCCTGCTTGGCAGGAGTCTGGATGGTGCCAAAATCAACCAAACTGACTGTCGCTGATGCTTGTCGGCTGCGAATATCGCTCTCTTGATAGATAATTGCCCCAAATCCTAAAGTTGCCAATCCGGGGTCTAATCCTAAAATTCGCTTTTCCATTGGCTATAAATAAGTTTGATATCCTGGTTCCTGATTTGGCTGCAAACCCTTGCAACTTGATGAGAAGCGCCTTCTGGCAAGTCGAAATTTTCCAGGCTTGGTTTCCTCCATCACATTCCATTTGGACAGAGAGAATGTATCCTGGTTGGCAACACCCCTTGATTCAAAAATGGAGGAATGTGCAACTGATAATGTCCCATGCCAGTCTAATTGAGCCTAGAGCCTAAGCGGTTGCATCGCTGGTGCTAAAGTCGGTCAAACCCTTATGTTCCCCAGGAATCGGCAATGTCAATTGGTTTATTTAAACAAGCCTTGCGCGAAACCCGCGCTGCCTCCAATTTAGTCATGCTCCCCAAACAATCTAGCCGAGTCAATCAATGGTTTAAGTGGCTGGCTCCTGGATTGCTAGTAAAACGTTGGCTGCTAATTAGCGCTACTGGCGTTCTGCTGACGACTTTGGGATTAGCGACTTGGGTGAAGTTAACACCTATTTTCTACCTAATTCAGCTAGTTGAAAATGTCTTAGAAAAGCTGACTACCATTATTCCCAACTATATTTCTGGCCCGGTGGTTGTTGCTTCCGGGCTGTTTTTGGTTTTTTGGGGACAAACTCGCACTCTCGGCTCGATTACTGAGGTGCTGCAAGCGGGGGGTGAAGAACAGTTAATTGATGTGCTGATGAACTATCGCCGCTTGAATCGGGGGGCGAAGATTGTGGCGATTGGGGGCGGTACGGGGCTGTCTACCCTGCTGAGGGGCTTGAAAGAGTATAGCGCCAATATTACCGCCATTGTGACGGTAGCAGACGATGGCGGGTCTTCTGGACGGCTGCGGCGGGAAATTGGGGTGCTGCCGCCGGGGGATATCCGCAATTGTTTGGCGGCGATGGCTGATGAGGAAAAGTTATTAACGGAATTGTTTCAATATCGGTTTAAGGCGGGGGATGGATTGACGGGACATAGTTTTGGTAATCTGTTTCTGACCGCCATGAGCGATATTACCGGGGATTTGGAGCAGGCGATCGCTGCTAGTTCCAAAGTCTTGGCAGTACGGGGTAAAGTATTGCCCGCTACCCTTTCCGATGTGCGGTTGTGGGCGGAATTAAGCGATGGACGGCGGATTGAGGGGGAGTCCAAAATTACGGAAGCTGGGGGTAAAATTCACCAGATTGGTTGTTTGCCCAGCAATCCCCCGGCGTTGCCTGCGGCCTTGAAAGCGATCGCGGAAGCGGATTATATTGTGATTGGTCCGGGCAGTCTCTATACCAGCGTGATCCCCAATTTGTTAGTCCCAGAAATTGCGGCGGCGATCGCGCGGTGCAATGTTCCCCGCATCTACATTTGCAATATTATGACCCAACCGGGAGAAACTCAAGGATATAGCGTTTCTGACCACATCCGGGCCATTGATTCTGCCTGCGGACAACAGTTATTTGATGCGGTATTAGTCCAGCGCAAAGTACCTTCAGCCCAATCCCTAATCCGTTATGCTCAAGAAGGTTCCCATCCGGTTTTTTTAGATCGGGAAAATGTGGCGCAACTGGGGCGGCGGGTGGTGCTATCAAATGTGATGGAGGAGGATGCGGAAACTGGTTATGTCCGCCACAATCCCCAAAAATTATCGCGGGTGTTAATTCGTTGGTACAGTCGGGTTCAGGGAATAGGTTTTTAAATTATCCAGTTGCTTCTCCGTTTCCCAGTTATGTCGTCATTTTCTCTTCTTCAATCTCCCATCTCTTTAGCTGATGCCGAAGCCACGCGATCGCTTGGGATAAGTTTAGGTCAATCCCTACCTGCGGGAAGCATTATTTTATTAGCGGGGGATTTAGGTAGTGGGAAAACTACTTTAGTGCAAGGAATTGGTCAAGGCTTAGGGATTGTTGATGCCATTGTTAGCCCCACTTTCACTTTAATTAATGAGTATTTGGAAGGACGCTTGCCGTTGTATCATCTAGATTTGTACCGCTTGCAACCTTCGGAAGTGGAAAGTTTATATTTAGAAAATTATTGGTTGGGAATTGAAGTGCCTTTAGGGATTGTGGCGATTGAATGGGCAGAAAGATTGCCCTATCAACCACCCAGCTATATAGGAATTAATTTGTATTATACAACTAAGGGCGATCGCCAAGCTGAAATTGTTTCAGTCGGCGACAGTCACCATCAATCTAGTCATCGGGGTTGATGCCAAGCTCTCTGAGCTTTTCGGCAAGTCGTTGGGCTTTTTGTTCTGCTGCTTGTTTTGCTAAACGTTCTTGATGAGCGATCGCTTCTGCCTCTTGTTTTGCCAATCGTTCTTGATGTGCAATGAGACGTTCTTGATGAGCGAGCGCTTCTGCTGCTTGTTTTGCCAATCGCTCTTGATGTGCGATCGCTTCCGCCTCTTGTTTAGCCAACCGTTCTTGGCTAGCAATTAGCCGTTCTCGCTCGGCGATCGCTTCGGCATTCATCGCTCTTTCATTCGCCGTTAGATAACGATTTCCTGACTGATCGTACCAATAGAGCCATTCTCGTTTCCAACCAATATGTTCCCCATTTTCGTATCCCAGCGCCAACTCAATTTCTGGCAGCCAAACTCGATTATTTTCACTTGGTAACAGTTCATATTTTCCGTCTATTAACCGATACACTTCCAATCTTTTTCTATTTTTAAACCGCCCTTTTCTGCCAGTCAAGGGATTGTAAATTGCATAATAGAGAATTCCTAATTTTTGGTAATCTTCTAACTTTTCCTCATATTCGCTGTTATATCTCTCTGAAACTACTTCCAAGAACAAAATCGGCATGATATTATTTTCTGCCCACCGCAAATAGCTCAATCGGCCTTTTTCCCCAGTATCATGTTTGACTCCCACTGCTAAAAAGCCATCGGGAACAATTGCTGTTTCATCAGGGTTGTAATAAACCCCCATATCCACACCGAAGTACCAATCATCGCGATTTGCCCAAATGAGGGCTAATAAACCCAGGAGGAGATTGGGGATGTCGTTTTGTAATTGATTATCCACTGGCGTGTCGTCGGATGATGGCAATTCTTCGGCGGTGGGAAGAAGGCGATTGGGGTTGTAGGTGAGGTTAACCATAGCTTGTACAAGCGAGGTATTTGAATCAGACTGATTTTAGCAGATTTGATGCTGGGTTTGCAGGGTGTCAAGAAAATTTTGCTGCTGGTTGAGTATAATTAAAATATTCATATCGTTTCATTGTGAACTATTTCAGGGGGAATTGTAATGACTTTTAAAATCCTGAGCCTGGATGGTGGCGGTATTCGCGGAGTGCTTTCAGCGAGGATATTACAGGAAGTTGAAGGGCAACTCAAAGCCCAAAATAAAAGCTTGTATGAATACTTTGATATGATTACTGGCACTTCCACTGGGTCAATTTTGACGGCGGCGATCGCCACTAGAAAACCAACAGCAGAAATAATTGAATTGTACCGAACTAAGGGGGAATCAATTTTTACCCCCCGCCAGAAAATTCAAAATATCTCAAATTTTACTAAGTTTCTGCCAGGGGCATTGCAGGGAATAATTGCCGCACTTTATAAAGCGAAATATCCCCACGCAGGCATAGAAAGAGCGCTGAAAAGTGCTTTGGGAGAAACCAAAATTAAAGAAGTAGAAAAGCCAATTATTTTGATTTTGGCCTACGACACCCTTTATCGCAACACCACATTTTTTACTAATTGTCACCCAGATAAAGGCGATCGCTGGTACGATGATTTGCCCCTGTGGAAAATCTGCGTGAGTTCGTCTTCTGCCCCAACCTTTTTTCCTCCCTATGAATTAGAGCCAGTAGACAAAGAAAAATTTGGCAAAGATTGGAAATTCCCTCATATTGATGGGGGCGTGGGAGCGAATAATCCTTCCCTAGCTGCCCTCAGTCATGTCATCAAGTTGGCACGGGCAAAAAACGTTTCGCCAGCTATTAAGCAAAAATACAATTTAGCCAATCTGGAACTAGACGATGTGGCGATTCTATCTATTGGTACTGGTCAAACAGGAGAGCCAATAGAATACGAAACTGTGAGAGAATGGCGGCAACTAAGTTGGGCGCAAAACATTACTAATATGTTCATGGAACCAACTTCGGAAATTACTAGCACTGTTTGCGCTCAATTGATGGGCGGTTTGGATTCTGAACGTTACTTACGCTTGCAATTTGACTTGAATGAACGATTTCAGCCTAAACCCAATGAAAGTTATTTAGATGTGCGAAAGTTGCTGCCGTCTGAAGAACGAGTGAATAAGTTTACTGGTTATAAAGTCAGCGAAGCAATGGATAATCCTGCCACGGTTGAGGAGTTGATTAGAACTGCTGACGCATTCCTTGAAAAAGGGTTGAGTTATGAAACCAGAAATGAACGGGGCATACCAGTGAAACAGGCGATCGCTAACTTCCTGAACAATAATTAACAGGACTTACGTAGTTACTCCACATATGGCGTTGATGGGGCGTAACGCCGCGCTACTACTGATAAAGTTTTACCTGCCTGTGGAAAACTAGCAATTTTCTGGGGAAAAGTTGTGCAAAAGTACCTGTTTTAGAGGCAGAATTACCTCTGAGTATAAATGCTCTGTGGAAAACCCCATAATTTTCCACAGGTTTTCCACAGGCGATCGCCCTCTTTAAGGCTTGCTGTTTAAAGCATAGCCAAAGTTTTCCCCATTTTCCCCAACCTCTACTACTACTAGGATCTAAAAGTTTATAAATACCGGAGTAATAGAGGCTGGGGAAAAACTCCTGAATTTCGCTTTTTCTGAAACAGGACTTACGCAAAACCAAGAAGATTCTGTCATTCGACAGGCTTCGCCAACAGAATGACAGAATCTCTGAGATCCTTCGCTACACTGCGTTTCGCTCAGGATGACAACAAATGCTTGCGTAAGTCCTGTGAAAAAGACTGAAAAATCAGCGTTCTGGTTTGCTAAAATCAACAAGCCATCCTTAGCCACAGTCCTAGGTGACATCACCGGGGCAGATACGAGAATTTTCATGAAACTGGTTTGCACTCAACACGACCTCAACACCCACTTATCACTGGTTAGCCGCGCCGTACCCTCTCGCCCCACCCATCCGGTGTTGGCAAATGTCAAGCTGGAAGCGGATGAAGAGACGCAACAAGTTAGCCTCACAGCTTTCGATCTCAATATCGGCATCCGCACCAGTTTTGCGGCGGAAGTCACTGCTGGGGGCGTTTTTACTCTGCCTGCCAAATTGCTGAATGATATTATTGCTCGCCTTCCCGATGGGGAAATTACCTTGGATGATGAAGTTGGAGAAGCGGTTGCAACTATTACCTCAGTTTCAGGGCGCTATCAAGTGCGGGGGATGGGCGCAGAAGAGTTTCCCGAATTGCCTGTGGTGGAAGAGGGAGAGGCGGTAGAACTGCCTGCGGAAGCTTTATTGGAAGGTTTGCGAGGTTCTTTGTTTGCCACCAGTGGAGATGAAACCAAACAGGTATTAACGGGAGTGCATCTGAAGGTGCAGCAAGACGGTTTGGAATTTGCCGCTACGGATGGACATCGATTGGCAGTGGTAGAAACTTCTAACCAGCCAAAGGAGGGGGAGGAAGAAGCGGCTAAAAATCTGCTGGAATTCGAGGTGACAATTCCTGCCAGGGCTTTGCGAGAATTAGAAAAGATTGTGGCAATTAATCAAGCTAGTGCTGGGGCGGTGAAATTAAATAGCGATCGCGGTCAAATTGTCTTTGAATTAGGAGCGCAACGCCTGACTAGCCGCGCCCTAGATGGAGAATATCCGGAATATCATCGATTAATTCCCAAACAGTTTGAACGACAAATCAATGTCGATCGCAAAGCCTTACAAAGTTCTTTGGAAAGAATCTCGGTTTTGGCGGATCAAAAGAATAACATTGTCAAGTTTAATTTGGATAGTGAGAATCAGGAACTGGCTTTATCAGTAGATGCTCAAGATGTGGGCAGTGGCAGGGAATCGCTATCAGCCCAAATTAGTGGCGATAGCATTGAGATTGCTTTTAACGTCAAGTATTTTATGGATGGATTGAAGGCGCTGCAATCTTCCGAAATTCAGATCAAGTTGAATACTTCCACTAGCCCAGTAATTTTAACCCCCTTATCTGGGTTGAAGATGACTTATTTGGTGATGCCTGTGCAAGTGCGAGCTTAACTTCATCAGGACTTACGCAACTATCCTAGAAATAGGGGCAACCACGGGGGGATTGCCCCTACAAAACGCTATATATAGATGGTCTGCGTAAGTCCTGGAGACGTTCCACCGGAACGTCTCTACTATTAGGTTAAAAGAACAATGGCCAGAAAAATGAGCCAATTTGATAAATTGTCATTCCCCGCGAAACGTTGTCTAGTGCTTTGACTGGTAACTCGCTGGCATTTTCCTGTAATTTGATGGTATAGCGTTTTTCTGGCTGCTGTAAATCGAAGAAGTTTTTCATCAACAGTTCGTAGGGAATCTGTTTAACGATCAAGACTTCAATTTCGATGGGAGTAAAGCGAACTGGACGTTTTTCTCTTTGGACAAGCACTAAGTACGAAGCTAGGAAATATAAAGAACATCCCGGCATAGATGGTATAGGAATCTCGCCTGGAAGCGATCGCCCTTTACACAATTCTTTTAGTTCAATATTACCGCGTTCCATCTCTTGCTCCTAAATCGTTCAGGATTCCAAAACTGTGACCAATAGCCTTAACCGTTGTTAATACTGACTTTCCAGCTTTTTCAGCAATGGCTTTTTATCTTTCCCAGTCACTTGCTAAATCTGTGACAGTCACAATTACTATTTATTCATGTAACTCAGAGATTGTCAAGTACCCTACGGAAAAAAATTTAAATTCGCTAAAACCCTTGCCAAATAAGAGATATCTGGTGATTTTAGTCCCCAGTGGGGGAGTCATATACAGGACTTACTGATTGAACTGGTTAAACTGGTTCCTAGGCTGGAGCCTAGGAAACGAGTAGAATAGAATTGATTTGTGACTCTGTGCCATGTATAATAGTCACAGTAGACCTTGGGGCTGTGAATGGGATGAACGAACAAGAATTTGCTCAAATCTTTGCAGGACTGCCAACGGCACAAAAAACCGCGCTGCTAAGAGTCCTGAAAGGAGAAACAGACGAAAGTATTGCCAAATCCTTGGGAATTAAGGAAGCTGGGGTTAGAAAGCATATTGAGCGGGTGATTCAGGCATTTGGACTGAGAAATCAGCCTTCAGAGAAACGCATCAGTAAGCGTCCGGAGTTATTTGCCTTATTTGCCCAATATCAGCCAGAATTACTCAGCGAAAAGACTTTGGAAATTGCTGAGAAAGTTGATTTAGCCAATGTTGAGCTTCAAATTAGGGCAACTACAGAGATCAGATTGCCAGAAGGACAATTGCCGCTGGATTCAAAATTTTATATCCCCCGTCCTCCGGTGGAAGAGAACTGCTATCAAATGATTTTGCAACCGGGAGCATTGATTCGGATTAAAGCTCCTCAACAAATGGGCAAAACTTCTTTGATGCAAAAAATATTGCATTATGCCGAAACTAAAGGCTGTCAAAAGGTATTTTTGGACTTAGGAGAAGTTGAAAATGCTGTTTTACAAGATTTAGATAGATTCTTGCGCTGGTTTTGCGATCGCGTTAGTCGCCAACTAGATATAAAACCTAAACTAGAAGACTATTGGGATAATGAAATACTCAGCAGTAATTCCAATTGTAGCGATTATTTTGAAGAATATTTGTTGCCTAAAATTAGTAGTTCTTTAATTTTGGGTTTGGACAATGTTGAACTGCTCTTTTCATCTATGACTATTTGCCAAGACTTTTTTGGGCTTTTGCGGACTTGGCACGAATATGGCAAAACTCAAAAAACTTGGAAAAAGCTGCATCTGATTGTGACTTATTCTACTGAATCTTATGTGCAATTAGATATTGACAGATCGCCTTTTAATGTTGGCTTACCAGTCAATTTACCAGAATTTACTCGCGAACAAATAGAAGATCTAGCTAAACGCTATCAGTTAACCTTAAGTTCTGAAGAGTTTAATCAAATCATGGATTTATTAGGGGGACATCCCTATTTAATTCAGATGGCTTTATATCATATTAGCCATCGGCAAATCTCTGTGGAGGAATTGGTAAATACATCTGTGGACGACCGAAGTATTTATCGCGATCATTTGCTGAATCATGTAGACTATTTAAAAAAGAATCCCCTCTTGCTTGAATCATTAAAAAGTGCTTTTAGTACCAAGGAAGAAGCAATGATTTTTAACGATGAGCAAGCCTATAAGCTAGAAGATCTGGGATTGATCAAAAAAGCTGATGACGCTCATAGATCTTCCAAGAAAGAGAATAAATTTATCCCCCGCTGCGATTTGTACCGTCAATATTTCTCAAAATAACCTAATGGTAGCTGCGATGAAAGTACCAGGTGTTGAAAATCAATATCAATATCAAGTTGGTGGTAGTTTGCCTAGCGATGCGCCTAGTTATGTGCAGCGGGATGCCGACAATTTACTATATCAAAGTTTGCGCGATCGCAATTTCTGTTATGTCTTCAATTCTCGGCAGATGGGTAAGTCGAGCTTGCGGGTGAGAACCATGCAAAGATTGCAGGCAAATGGCGATACTGTTTGTGGATTTATTGATTTAACTGAAATGGGTTCGGCAGGTTTGACGAAGGAACAATGGTATGCCGGAATTATTCGCACTTTGGTGAGTAGCTTCGAGTTATCAGAAACATTTAAATGGCGGGGATGGTGGAAAGAACGACAAAATCTGTCTATCGGCAATCGGTTAAAATATTTTATTGAAGAGGTGTTATTGACATTGATTGACAAATCCAGAATTGTCATTTTTATTGATGAAATTGACAGCATTCTGAGTTTAAATTTTGGTACAGACGATCTCTTTAGTTTGATTCTATTTTGCTACAATAAACGAGCCGAAAATAAAAATTCTCCATATTCTAGATTGGATTTTGTACTTTTGGGAACGGCAACTCCCTATGATTTAATTAAAAAGTATAATTGGCAGATGCAGATTATCTTGGATATTGGGATAGCTGTGGATTTGCAAGGGTTTACTCTGGCTGAATCGGATTCTTTGATAACAGGGTTATCTTTAAAGGCTCGTCGTCCCAAAGTGGTTTTGAAAGAGGTTTTGAAATGGACGGCTGGACAACCATTTCTGACGCAGAAGGTATGTAAAATTATTCACAATCTGGATTTGATGATTCCAGCAGGGAAAGAAGCGGCGACTGTGGAAAAATTGGTGCGATCGCAGATTATTCAAGACTGGGAATACCACGATGTTCCCGAACATTTGAAAACTGTCCGCGATCGCATCTTAAGAAGCAAAGAATCTAGCTCTCAACTACTGAAAACCTATTATATTATTCTTCAGGAAGGAGAACTCAAAGCCGACGATGGCAATCAAGATCATTTAAAGTTGCGTCTATCTGGATTAGTCGTGAAGAAAAAAGGTAATCTCCAGGTGGCTAATCGCATCTACCAATCAATTTTTGATCGCCAATGGGTGCTTAAGGAATTAAACAAATTAAAAACTCCACCGCCAGTATTAGTTCCTCGTTGGATGACGGCGATCGCAGTCAGCATATTTGTCACTACTGTGATTGTGGGGATCAGATTTACTGGAGCCTTACAATCTTGGGAATTATCAGCTTTAGACAAGCTGATGCAGTTGCGTCCTCCAGAACCCATAGATCCCAGAATTTTGGTAGTAGCGATCGCAGAAGAAGACTTGGCTAAAGATGGGGGAATCAGTGTTAGCGATAAAACCGTAGGAGAAGTCATTGAAAAGCTAGAAAAATACCAACCCAAGGTTATTGGTTTAAATATTTTTCGAGATATCCCCATCCGCGAAGGCGCTGGTGGTAAATTAGAACATGAAAAGTTATTAGAGATTTTGAAGAAAAACAATATTTTAGCTGCTTGCAATATTAGTGATATTAAGACTCCTGAAAGCACTAATTTTCCATCTCCTCCTGGAATTTTAGCGGAAAATTTAGGTTTTACTAATATTACTTATGATGGCGATCAGATCCTCCGCCGTCAGATATTACGGCAACAGAAATCTAAGGATTGTCCAACAGAATTATCTTTGAGTTGGCAATTAATTCGCAAGTACCTAGCAACTAAAAATATTACAACACCGGAAAAATTACAAAATAGTTCTTTTCAGGTTGGCAATTTGAAAATTAATTCTTTACAAGTTCATACAGGTGGCTACCAAATTTCCAATCCGGATGATTATCGTGGCTATCAAATCCTACTGAATTATCGAAGCTCTATACAGCCAAAAGTACCTTTTACTCAAGTTACAGCAACAGAACTATTACAAGAACCTATTAATTCAAAATTACCGCAATTAATTAAAGATAGAATTATTCTGATTGGTTATACTGCCCAAAGTAAAGGGGATCTGCATTTAACTCCCTACAGCAGCGCGAATCCCTATCGAAAAATGCCCGGAGTGTTTATTCACGCTCACATGATTAGTCAAATTCTCAGTGCTATTGAAGATGGTAGACCATTATTAATAGCTTTATCTTGGTGGAGAGATACACTCTGGGTTTTAGTTTATCCGTTAACTGGGGGATTGCTACTTATTTATTTTAAAAATCGTTTAATCTCAGCAATTATAATTTTTACTACACCTTTTATTATTTGTATTTTGTTTTTTTGTCTACTTCTATACGGTGGAATTTGGATGCCTTTAATACCTTCATTTTTGTCATTTTTAATAACATTGTTTTTGATTAATATTCTTCCTCTAATTAGTGAAAAGAGATTGTACATTTCATACTCTAAAATCAAAAAAAAGAAAATAAATTATCGGATTATTTTGCTGCTATTAATATGGTTTTTTACTGTCGGCGCTGGAACTGGAGTAGGTGACTCTTTTTCTGGAGGTGGTTCTACAGATCGTCCTAATAGGCAGCGGCCTGCTGGCGGTAGATAAAAGTTTAAACTGGAGATAATATCAAGTCCGGTCGATCGCTTAAAATATTCGTAGCGACTGTCTTGAATGTCAAGGGCGATCGCAAAACCCCAGAAACCAGACAGGAATTACGCCCACAGGATGAAAATGAGTCCTGGATATTAAAGCCTACAAGCCTATGCAATTGGCGCATTCCCACCTGACTGCTAAGGCTGCTGCTCTCCTGTTTAAGGAACTGGTAGCAAGTATCGATGCTGATATAATCAAGACCAAACTTAAAACGGAAAGCTCCATTGCCCGCTGAGTTCGCAACTCAGTTGTTTTTTTATCGCCTATTAATAGTAAGATTTGATCTAGGGTGAATATCAGCTTTGCGAAATAGTTAAATACAATACATTTATGCCTGAAAATCGCACCGCCAAGATTGCCAGCATTATTGGGCAACGCCGACCTTTAAAGGAGAAAATTGGCTCTGTCAGGGCAAATATCAATGCTTTGGCCTTAAACTTGAGAAATTTTACAGAATGTCGCGATCGCCTGATGGCAAAAGTTGAAGATCAAAATGTTGCCAGTCGCCTACAAGAGATAAATTTCTTAACAATTCAGCAACAGATTGCGGAAGAATTGGCAGTTCTGAGCAAACTTGAGGTGCGTTTTTCCCGCGATACGCTCAATATTGGTGTAGTGGGACGTGCCAGACAAGGGAAAAGTCGGCTATTACAAAGTTTAACTGGACTGACAGCGGCAGAGATTCCTGATGGGGACAGACAACACTGTACAGGGGTCAGGAGTATGATTCACCATCATCCAAATGTGGAAACTTATGGTGAAGTTTGGTTTCATTCCGAGCGGTCATTTTTGGATGAAGTCATTACCCCTTACTACGATAAGTTAAGCTTTTTGGGGCGCAAACCGATAACAATTCAAGAATTTGCCAGCAACTCTTTACCAGCATTGCCCGAACAAGATCGGGGTTCGGCGGTAATAGGAGCCATGTACGAACACCTGGGCAAATATCACGAACGCTTCAACGAATATCGCCACCTCTTGCAGCAATTATCGCCTCGTCGCATTGCAAAAGATGCCATTCGAGAATATGTCGCCCAAGATAATTTGAGCGGCGATCGCATTTATTTTAACTATTTGGCAGTGCGAGAAGTCAAAATTTTTTGTAGCTTCCCTAACGCTGACGTTGGTCAAATTTCCCTGGTTGATATGCCGGGATTAGGAGATACTGGTCTTGGCGATGAAGAGCGACTGGTGAAAACCCTAGGACAAGAGGTTGATGCCGTATTATTTGTCCGAATGCCCAGCGCTAAAGGCGACTTTTTAGGCGATGTTGATGTCAAATTATATGACACTGCGCGCTCGGCATTGATTGACCTCCCCATTAACCTTTGGTCTTTTATGGTTTTTAACCGAACGGGGACGGGTTCTAAAAATGGAGACAACTTGCTTAACTGTCAAGACCTAGCGGGGGAAATGGCGAATAAGCATATTAATGTGGTGGAATGCGTGACAGCTAACTGTGCCAATGGAGAAGAAGCCAATCAAGTTTTGGATCGAGTTTTAGATTACTTAGTGTTGAAAATCACCGCTCTTGATAAGCAGTACACTTCATTATGTCAGCAAAAATTACTTGACATTCAAAAAGCGGTTGATGCTGAATTAAACAAAGCCCGTAACGTTTTGGCGCAAACTAAACAACTTCCTGAATTAGCACACTTTGAAGTCTTGTTTGAGCGGCTATGGGACGAAATCACCAGTGGTCTAGAAAGATTTTTGATGGATCTTGACAAGCAAATTAATAAGCAAGATCGCGACTTTGAAGCCCAGGTAAAAGCCGCGCTCCAAGCCTGCCGCAACGATCCCGGAATTCCCACAGAACAAGAAATAGAAGTGAGGCGCGATCGCGAGAAATCCTATGAAATCGCTTACAACCAATATTTGAATGAAATTCGCTCCCACCTATCAGAAAAATTCCTGTCTCTTGATGATGGCTTAAAGCGTTCTTTAGATCGGGTTAAAATGCAAGTAGCCAAGATTTTAGTGGAACAAGGGCGTTTAGGCGGATTAACTGCAAAAAGAGGGGCTGACTTTATTGGCAAGGTGGCCGAAAGAATCCCAGAAGAACTAATTCCCGGACAACCCAGCAAACTCAAATTTGGGTTTCAGATCCTGGCAGAATTCACACTTTCTTATCGGGGAATGATCCAGCACCGGATTCGCAAGTGTCTCAATGGGATTACCCCCGATACAACTACTCTTAGTCTTTCTAAGTCTCCCAATGCCAAACAAGTATTGAGCAGTCTGAAAAGCCTGCAATCGGAAGCTGTTTATGAATGTGAAAACACTTTGGAAAAGTTTCTTTGCGAACCTTCTCAAGCGGCTTTTGCTATCATGGAAGAATTTCTCGACCGGGTACTCCGAGCCGAGGGGGTAAAAACAGAGTGGCGAATTTTTCTGAATGAGGAGCGATCTACAATATGGCCTTCTGAATTCGAGCAGTTAGGCGAACGGACTCGACAACGGCGAGAGTGGTTAACTGCGATAGAAAATGTCGCCACTGCTAATCAACTAGAATTGATGCAATTTATCCAATAACTAAGCTAGAGAAATTCCATGTCACAAGAACTTAAAATAGCCATGCTTGGGCCAAGAGGTGTAGGTAAAACCAGTCTTTTGACGGCTATGTATGAGCAGTTTGAGACTACCATTGGTCGGACTAATCTGCAACTTACTCCTGATTTAGAAAGCGCTGCGATTCTCCAAGAACGTTTGGGAGAACTGAAAGGTTTGCTGGAAAATGAAGATTTTGAAGCTAAGGGAGATATTGAAGTCAAGGGAGGAATTCAGGGGGATGAAACTCCGCGATCTTTCATTTTTGATTTGGGTAAGAAAGGCGCTAAACCATCTTTGCGGTTACACTTTCAAGACTACCCTGGTGGTTATCTTGTGGCGAAATCAACCCCCGAACAAAAAAAGTTTGTCGAGAACTTATTGGCTGAATCTGTAGCGGTTTTAATTGCTATTGATGCCCCAGCACTGATGGAAAAGGATGGCAAGTGGCATGATGCTATTAATAGACCGCAACAAATAACCGATCTTTTTAAAACTGTCTATCAATCACCGTCACCACGGTTAGTAATTTTTGCTCCTGTCAGGTGCGAGAAATACCTGAAAGATGCCAAATCTACTAATGACTTACTAAAGCGGGTTAAAGATGGCTATGCCAACCTGCTAAAACTGTTTAATTCCGACGCTTTGTTTTCCTCAGTAGCTACCGTGGTCACACCTGTCCAAACACTGGGTAGTGTGGTTTTCAATAATATTGAGGTGATTGATAATACGCCACATTTTCACTTTCGGGCAACCAGTTATAATCCCAAATACAGTCCTCAAGATAGCGAACAACCGCTCCGGTATCTTTTACGATTTTTGCTAAAAATTCAGTTTGAAAACCGGGGAATTTTGGGCTTTGTGCGCGATTGGTTTGGTTGGGATGAATATCTCAAGCAAGCGGCTCGTCAGGCAGCCAATGGATGTAAATCGATCAACGGGTTTGCCGTATTGCAGGGTGAAAAATTGCTAAATATTGAATAGGAGCTTGCCATGAAAATTTACGTTCAAAGTTCTGGGGTATCAGAAAAACACGATTATTCTTGGCAGGGGATTGATGAGAATCAAAAGCGGATAAATGAAGAGCCTACACTGGTGACAAAGTTTAAATCTCTGATTCAAGTTGAAGCGCCTTCGCTCCTGTTGGCGCGAGGGGAAAATAGAGAAATACTATTGTTAGTGACAGGGATGCAGGCAAAGGAGAGAACAGATTATCGCAGTCGAAAAATCCGCAATTCTGTTGCCTGGGTGGGGAGACAAGAAGATGAGCCGATACTGCGAGCGATCGCTGTCCGTATTTTACAAAGTTTTCGCGGTGAAGATTCGCTCAAAGAAGAAATCGATCGATCTGTCGAACCAGATACTGAGGAAGGCTTTCAAGTAAGTTTTGATGTTATTGAAGCTAGAGAATTAGCTCAGAGTATAGAAGTAGAAAATAACCCTCCCAACCCAAAGAGTAAAATAGGTCTATCTACTGATGAGGAAAATACTAACAAACTTGTGGAAGAATTGCAAAAATGCCAATTACCCAAAAAAACAGGAGCGTTAGTAGTTTTTACCGGAATTAAATCGCAATCTGTCCTGCAAGATGCTGGTGTCTGGCGAGGATATTGTAGTCTTGAAGATCAAAAAAAAATGGCGGGATCGGTTAATGAAACTGATCGAGAAGGAAAAAAAAACACAATTTTGATTGTTGGTTTGCTGGTTGTTTTAATAGTTGTCCTTTGGTTCGTCTTTCAGCCTGGAAAAAAATAATAAACTGAATTCAGCAATGGGGGGCAACCACGGGGGGATTGCCCCTACAAAACGCTATTGAACTGGTTCCTAGGCTAGGCTGTTGACTTTGTGCCTTTTTAGGGGCTTTTTGTTCATGCAGTTTTTGAGTATTAGTAGGGTGCGTTAGCGATAGCGTAACGCACCGCATACCAGTTAACGGTGCGTTACGCTGCCGCTAACGCACCCTACTAGATACAGATTTGTGTCAATGATTTAGACGCATTCTGCTGACATAGTTATTGCATGAATAATATCGTCCAAAAACTCGCAGAGTCAACAGCCTATTCCTAGGCTCTGCCTGGGAACGAGTGATAAGTCCTTGCGTAAGTCCTGATCAAGTTATTGATTTTTCATTCCTAAGTCCTGTAAACATCTCTATTGCCAACCCAGCTAGAATGAAGACAAGTAAGTATAGCGACCGAGACTTTGCTCGTAAGTTTGCAGCAATCGTTGAGATTCTTGGATAGTAATCTTCTTTTCCTGCAAAGCTTGCTCGCAACGCTTGCGAATGCTTTCTACCAAATCTTCAGCATCGTACTGCACATATCCCAAGACTTCCGTCATGGTGTCACCTTTGACTACGTGTTCAATCTGATAGCCTTTAGGTGTAAGTTGAATATGGACGGCGTTGGTATCGCCAAACAAGTTGTGCAGATTCCCCATGATCTCTTGATAAGCACCGCTGAGGAATAGTCCCAAATAATAGGGTTCCCCAGATTTAAAGGGGTGCAATTCCAAAACGTGCTTGACATCCCGCAAATCGATAAATTGATCGATTTTGCCATCGCTATCGCAAGTCAAATCTGCTAAAATCCCCCGACAAGTTGGTTCTTGATCTAAACGATGTAGGGGCATAATGGGGAATAGTTGGTCAATTGCCCAACTATCCGGGGCAGATTGAAAGACGGACATATTGATGTAGTAAATGGAAGCCATGATTTTTTCCAGGTCTTCCATATCATCAGGAACGTATTCCTGCTGACGAGCAATGCCAAGAATTTTTTCACAACAAGCCCAATATAACCTTTCGGCTCGCGCTCTTTGGGTTAAGCTGAGATAGCCAAAGTTGAAGCGACTGAGGGCTTCTTCTTTGAACTGGGTAGCGTCATGGAAGGCTTCTTGGTAGTTCTCAGAGGTGATGGATTCGTAGGTTTCCCAGAGGTAGCGGATTATGGGATGTTCTTCGTCTTGCAACGGCGGGGGAGAACCTGTGGGTACGTCGCTGGTACTGAGAACATCGAAAATTAATACTGATTGATGGGAAGCGATCGCACGACCGCTTTCACTGATTAAAGTAGGAACAGTAACCTGGCGTTCGTCGCAGGCTTCTTTCACTTCCGCTACGATGTCGTTGGCGTAGTTCTGCAAGTGGTAATTCTTGGAGGCGTGGAAGTTGGTTTGGGAGCCATCGTAGTCTACTCCCAAGCCGCCGCCCACATCCAGATATTTCATGTTGGCTCCCAGTTGGGCAAGTTCCACATAAATCTTACTGGCTTCCTGAATTGCCTCTTTGATGGCGTTGATGGAGGAAATTTGGGAACCGATGTGGAAATGCAGTAGTTGCAAGCAATCCAACATCTCTGCGGAACGCAATTGATCGACGGCAGTGATAATTTCGGGAATAGTTAAACCAAATTTAGCGCGATCGCCTGATGATACACCCCAACGTCCTACTCCTTGGGTACTCAATTTTGCCCTTACGCCCAAAATGGGGGAAATTCCTAGGGATTTGGCGACATCAATCACCAATTGCACCTCTTCAATTTGCTCTAGGACAATCAGTGGAGTTTGTCCTAGGCGGGTAGCCAGCATCGCAGTTTCGATATACTCTTGGTCTTTATAACCATTACAGATTAATAAAGATCCGGGGGTATCCAACATCGCCAGAGCAATCATTAACTCTGGTTTTGAGCCTGCTTCCAAGCCAAATTGGTGAGGTCTGCCAAATTTAACTAGATCTTCCACCAAGTGCCGCTGTTGGTTGCACTTGACGGGGAAAACGCCCCGATAGCTGCCTTGGTAATTATAGCGAGCGATCGCTTTGGCAAAGCAAGCATTTAACCGTTCAATCCGGTGTTGTAAAATATCTGAAAAGCGAATTAGGAGTGGCAAGCCCAGATTCCGCGCGCGGAGAGCATTTACCAAGTCAAACAAATCTAAAGAACCACCGCGATCGCCCTTTGGGGAAACAGTAACATGACCAGCGGCATTAATGGAAAAATAAGGTTCTCCCCAGCCTTCAATCCGATACAGCAGTTCGCTATCCTCGATTGTCCAAGACTTCGAGGCATCGGGGCGATTGCTAGGAGCTAAATTAGCGCGGTCTTTTTTTACCACAGCATCCTTACCTTCTTTTGGAAGCTTATTTTCCGCTGCGGGAAGCGTAGGCGTTGACTTTCCACCCATTCTCTCTGTCACCTCCCAATGACTACTCCCTGTAACTTTAGCGCATTGAACACAGTTCTTTGATGACTATTTTGCTTGGTTTTTAATCTGGTTGGGCAATTATCGGCAGTTTTTGCCCCAACCGATATCTATACTTTTTTTAAAACTTCCGGTTTCCCGGCAAACAGAGTGTTAAGATTTTGGCGCATCTACATGGGCAAAGATAGTAAAAATTTGGGTTGATGGTGTTGATGGTCAACCGTTCTGGCAATCGTTCTTCAAGACGTTCTCGACTGAACTCTCTGCAAAAATTCCTCCACAACCGTCCCCTGACGTTTTGGGGCAGTTTGTTATTAGGGTTATTTCTAGTGGGCGGTGTGGCTGTCAATGGGTTGTTTAATCCGGCTCCGTCAGAACTAGAAACTCCCGCACCTATTCCCACACCTCAAAAAGCTGTCGCTGACGATGGTGTGCCAGTTTGGTTATTTGGGGCGATCGCTTTTAGTTGTGCTACTGGTTGTGGATTAATTTTAGCCTCCTTGCGTCTCCGGCAGATGGAACAGCGCCGATATCGTCGCCGCAAAGTTAAAAAGCCTAAACCTTCTCCTCCGGTAGCTATTGCTCCCCCACCTTCCCCACCCTTGACAGAAATTCCGCCCCCCTTAGATGTGCCGCCGCCTCCACCCAAGGTAATATCTTTTCAAATTAAAGCCCCTACTGTCCCCAAAAATCCTGGTAGCAGACAGCCTAAATTGCCAATACCACCCCTAGAAGTCACCATACTGCCCCCAGATGCTAAACATCCCCTAGATGGCAGCCAAGATACTTTGACAGAGAGTATCGATCTTCGCCAGAGTCAGTCCCTCTCCTCCCTGTTGCGGCAAGATTAACCAATTACTTATCTTGCCAACAAGGTTTAATTTTAAACCCCTGATTACCTTCCACTTGCACATGACAGGAATATCTAATCGAACCTCCAGACACGCCTAGATTATTTTTGACTTTATTCCCACTACCGCCATTACTAGCCTTAACAATCATAGCAATTGCTGGTCTTTCTGGTAATAGTAAAAAAATTGGGGCTAGGGAAAAAATCAAGGCATATTGTTGTAATTGCATTTTTCTGACTCCTTTAAAGT
Organism: uncultured cyanobacterium; assembly: GCA_936920195.1. Classification (GTDB taxonomy): domain Bacteria; phylum Cyanobacteriota; class Cyanobacteriia; order Cyanobacteriales; family FACHB-T130; genus CAKZHE01. Next base: position 27,732 of record CAKZHE010000276.1, read on the forward strand.
TTTGGTTGTTCAGACAGAATAAACGGAACATAGGGAACAAGTCCCTGACTTCCTGAGAGGCGGACTGGTTTCGCTGAATTAGATGTTTCAGATGGGAATATACACTTTGATGAAATTGATGAAGGAAAATAATTAATTGCGATCCTATATCTTCCCGGCTTCACATCCTTGTACACCCAGGAGTATCTAAAATTATCATCACCTGACAAATACAGCGAGTTATCCCTCCACTGGAACTGGGCGTTCCAAGAAAAAGTTTTACTTTCTCCAGGCTGAATTAACTCACATACTTGTCCGCGACCACCCGCTCTGCCTCCTTCCTCTGGGGGAAGAAGTTGATCGTTGGCTCCTATAATAATGGGCATAAGACTGTCGGCACGTCCAAAGAAACGCGGTGTGGATGTCTGATTAGTAATGCGAATACTAGCTAAAAAGGGTGTTGTCGCTTCTTCACTTTTGGGTGGAATAGTCGCGACTGGATGAGAAAGAACAGTTTCATACCAGATCCCATCTATTTCTACGGTATAACGATCGACTTTATATGGGTGAACTATCCGTAGGGGGATAAAATTTGTTGCTCCTCGGCCTGCGCCTAGATTTTTGACAGTTATCCTTTGATTTGTATTGTCTAAACAAGATATAGTTCCCCCTGGATTGTTGTAGATAGTTCGCAAGCGATACAAACCAGGCTTTATATCGTCAAAATTATGAGAGCCATTCCAATTTATTAGTGTTAATTTTTCACCTTGCCATTTCAAATCCAGGCTTAAAAGTAAAAACGTTTCCTTTTTAGGTTCTACTAACTGACAATATGTTTCTGGCTTGTTAGCACCTTGATTGCTATCTCTTGGCAGTGGCAATACTTGATCGTCTGCATTGACTATCTCTAAAGTAGCGCTTTCATACCCAGCTTGAATAGTCGTCTGCGTGTGGTTAACAACCTGAAGGAGTACACCTACAGAGGGACTAAAACCAACAAACTTTTCAGGAGTCTTTTCAGGAATGGGTAAAACAAAATATGGGTCAAACTCTAAAATTTTGAGTTCAACATTTTCCTTGTCAAAGCTTCGTGCCACTCCCGCACCCAAAACTAAAACAACTACCAAACAGAAAATTAAAAAGTTTCTCACAAAGAGTTCTTACCTAAATAGCTTTTTATAAAAACGCATGATATTATAAGTTAAGATTTCAGTAAATCAGTAATAATACTGAGATGTATTCACTACTTTAGTGAAATAAAGTTATAAAGAAAATAGTGACGCGATCGCTTTGACCTGAATCTGGTTTTTTAAATAATTTTCCTAGCATACAGGACTTACGCAGTTGCTCCGCATATAGCGTTTATGGTGCGTTAGCCCAGCGTAACGCACCATACTAATAATAGAGGTGTTGCGTAAGTCCTAGATTTAACCTAAATTTAAATCAGTCACTGCTCCCAAACTGCTCGAAGAAACTAACTTGGCATATTTAGCTAATACACCTTTGGTATAACGGGGTTTCGGCGGCTGCCATTGGGCGCGACGTTGGGCTAATTCTGCCTCGCTGATATTCACCTGCAACAGCCGTGCCGGGGCATCAATGGTAATACTATCACCCTCCTGAATCAGAGCGATCGCCCCCCCTACAGCCGCTTCTGGAGCCACATGACCGACTACCATCCCATAGGTTCCCCCAGAGAAACGTCCATCGGTAATTAAGCCGACGGCATCGCCTAAGCCAGCCCCAATAATTGCCGAAGTGGGAGCGAGCATTTCTCGCATTCCGGGTCCGCCTTTGGGTCCTTCGTAGCGGATAACTAGGATATCGCCAGCTTGGATTTTTTTATCCAAAATGGCTCGCAAACAATCTTCTTCCGATTCAAATACTCTGGCAGGTCCAGTAATTTGGGGTTTTTTAATTCCGGTAATTTTGGCAACGGCTCCTTCGGTGGCTAAGTTACCGCGCAAAATTGCCAAATGTCCTTGAGCGTACAATGGTTGATCCCAAGGACGAATCACATCTTGCTCTGGACTGGGTTCTGTGGGAATATCTGCTAAGGTTTCGGCGATGGTTTGGCCTGTAATTGTCAAGGCATCGCCGTGGAGCAAGCCATGAGTCAAGAGCATTTTCATCACTTGGGGAATGCCACCTGCCCGATGTAAATCCGTGGCAACATACTTTCCAGAGGGTTTCAAATCGCAGAGAACCGGAACGCGAGCGCGAATGGTTTCAAAGTCATCTAAAACCAGTTCCACTCCGGCAGCATTGGCGATCGCTAGTAAGTGTAACACGGCATTGGTCGAGCCACCAATCGCCATGACCACAGCGATCGCATTTTCAAAAGCTTGACGAGTTAAAATTTGTCGGGGTAACAACTGCTGGCGAATCGCAGCTACTAACACGGTTGCTGATTTTTCCGTACTATCAGCCTTTTCCTCATCTTCCGCTGCCATAGTGGAAGAATAGGGCAAACTCATTCCCAAAGCTTCAAAAGCCGAAGACATAGTATTAGCAGTGTACATCCCGCCACAGGAACCAGCCCCCGGACAAGCGCGGCGCTCCACTTCCAACAACTCGGCATCATCAATTTTACCCGCACTGTGCTGTCCCACCGCTTCAAAGGCGCTGACTACGGTCAAATCCCGCCCATTGTAATGACCGGGTTTGATTGTGCCACCATAGACAAAAATTGCCGGAATATTCATTCTAGCGATCGCAATCATCGCCCCCGGCATATTCTTATCGCAACCCCCAATCGCCAGCACCCCATCCATACTTTGCCCAGTGCAAGCGGTTTCAATGGAATCGGCAATCACTTCCCGCGATACCAGGGAATATTTCATCCCCTCCGTACCCATCGAAATCCCATCGCTGATGGTGATTGTGCCAAAGACTTGCGGCATGGCTTGAGCTTGGCGCAAACCCGCCTCGGCTCGCAACGCCAATTGATTAATCCCCATATTGCAGGGGGTAATTGTGCTATAGCTATTAGCTACCCCCACGATCGGTTTCGTAAAATCATCATCCCCAAAACCTACTGCCCTGAGCATGGCACGATTTGGCGATCGCTGTACGCCTTGGGTCACTACGTGACTTTTAAAATTATCCGGCATTCTTAATCCTTCCACTGAAAACAGTTAATCAACTACCTACCAATCCACCGCCCCATAGAAAAAATTTAGCAGGAATTACCAGGTAAAGGCATGAAGACTATAGAGTTTGAGATTAGCAAGATGTGCGAGACAAATAAAATGGGTGCGGAAGAACTTACGCAAATTTACGCCACTGGCAGCCGAGATTTCCGGGATAAGGACTTGCGAGGTGCTGACCTGAGAGGGATCAATCTTAGTAATGCTAACTTGCGGGGAGCCGATCTGAGCGGAGCTAATTTGAGCGGAGCCGACTTGAGCAACATCAACTTTCGAGAAATTAACCTCTCTCAAGCCAACTTGCAACAGGCAAACCTCTCCCAAGCCAACTTGATTGGGGCGAATCTCAGCGATGCCAACCTCAGTCATGCCAACCTCAGCGATGCCAGTCTCCGTGCCGCCAACTTAACCGGAGCTAATCTTTCTCAAGCCAACTTGAGTCAAGCCTTGTTAAACGAAGCAGTGTTAAGAAACGCTAACTTAACCAAAGCCAAACTCTTTGAAGCACCGATGAGTCGCGCCAACCTTGCCAATGCCCTGTTGATGGAGGCGATTTTGGACAGCGCCAACCTCACTAATGCTACCTTGATGGGAGCTAATTTAGAAGGTGCAAACCTTGCCAATGCGATTTTGAATGGAGTTAGTGCTTCGGGAGCTAATATGAGTCAAGCTGACCTCAGTCGCGCCAAATTGAGCGGGAGCAACCTGACTAATGTTATCCTCACTTCAGCCAACCTCAGAGCCGCCAATCTCAGTTGGGCAACTCTGCGGGGAGCGAACCTCAGAGGAGCCAATCTTTATCGCGCTAAGTTGTGCTGGGCAAATCTGACTGGGGCAATTTTACGCGAAGCGATTTTAATCGATGCTAATTTAAATCAAATTAACTTGCGCGATGCTGACCTCAGCGGTGCAATTATGCCCAGTGGTATTACCAATAATTAGTTGGTCTAAGGCTAGGCTGTTGACTTTGTGAGTTTTTCAGCAATTTTATTCATGCAATAACTGTGTCTAATATTTCCTAACTGGTTCCCAGGCTCTGCCTGGGAACAGATATCCAGAGGCTCTGCCTCGCTTGGCGCTCATCCGAGGCAGAGCCT
>CAKZHE010000277.1 GCA_936920195.1 uncultured cyanobacterium
CCTGAGCGAAACGCAGTGTAGCGAAGGATCTCGGAGATTCTTCACTTCGCTATCGCTCCGTTCAGAATGACAGAATCCCGTTAAAGTGCGTAAGTCCTGATGATATGACGCAACATCATTTAGCTGGTAAAATCTTTGATCAAAGTATTGGTGGTGATTCGCTCAATCCCTAGTGCAACTAATTGGTGCCAGTCTTCAGGACGATCTACTGTCCAAACTGCGATATCAACTCCATGATTTCTGCTGGTAGCAATTAATTCGGGATTTTCTAGGAAAAGTTTATATAAGCTCATTATCATTGCTTGGTTAGCAGCGGCTTTGGATAACTTGTCGGCATATAATTCTGGTTTGGCGACTAAATAGCCAATGGCAATTTCCTGGCTGCAATCGCGGACTCTCTGGAGAAAGTCATCATCAAAGGAAATGACGATACACTTGCTTTGCCATTCTGGTTGCTGGATGATTTGAACTAGGTTGTCTATATCCTGTTGATTCCAAAGATGGGCGTTTTTGATTTCCGTATAAATATGCTTGGGAATGTCTTTCAATGCTGCCAAAGCTTCGGGCAAAGTTAAAATTTTCTGGTTGACAAATTCGGAACCAAACCAGGAGCCAATGTCGAGCGATCGCAATTCTGCTAAAGTTTGCTCCTGGACTTGTCCGCTGCCGTTGCTGGTGCGTTCTAAAGTATAGTCGTGGATAATCACAGGCACTCGATCGGCAGATAATTGGACATCAAATTCAATGGAATCGGCTTGATGTTCTAGGGCGGCGGTGAAGGCGGCAAGGGTGTTTTCGGGGGCGATCGCTGAATATCCTCGATGGGCAATTTTTTCGATTTTTTTCGCTTGGGGGCTAGACATTTTTTACCCTCTTGACTTATAATCTAATAATGGGAATATGTCCGTTTATAAAGCAAAATGGTCATATTTCGATTATTAAGAAGATTGTACCAAAAATTTCGGCAAAAGTCAAAACTTTTCCGATAAAATAATTTTATCAAACTCAAAAATCATATAACTGAAAGTTTTTAAAAACCTATGGAATCAGCCCAACAAATTGCCTGGGAGCGCGTCCAGTCCACATTTAAAAAAATCTGGGGATACAACGATTTTCGCCCACCCCAAGGGGAAATAGTTCGCTGTTTGCTATCCCAACAAGATGCTCTGATTGTCATGCCTACTGGTGGGGGCAAATCGATTTGTTTTCAACTGCCAGCCCTACTTCAATCTGGACTTACCCTGGTAATTTCGCCCCTAGTAGCGCTGATGGAAAATCAAGTTCAGGAATTGCGATCGCAGCGTCTCCCCGCCGCTTTATTACATGGCGAACTTTCCACCCAACAGCGCAAACAAACTTTGCAAGCATTGGAACGGCAACAACTAAGATTGCTGTACCTTTCCCCGGAAACCCTATTAAGTGAAAGCGTTTGGCAACGACTTTGCCAACCCCAACTCCAAATCAACGGCTTAATTTTAGATGAAGCCCATTGCTTAGTCCAATGGGGCGAAACTTTTCGTCCTGCCTATCGCCGTTTGGGAGCAGTGCGAGCCGCCTTACTCCAATCTAAACCAGCGGGGACAAAGATAGCGATCGCTGCTTTTACTGCTACTGCCGATCCTACTGCCCAAAATACCATTCGCACGGTTTTAAAACTGCAACAGCCAGAAATTTTTCTGCTCAATCCTTACCGTTCCAATTTGAGCCTGAAAGTTCAAACCGTCTGGACACCAAGATGTCGTCGCCAACAACTAATTAAGTTTATCCAAGCCAGACCAAAACAAGCTGGATTAATTTACGTTCGGACTCGCAAAGATGGGGAAGAACTAGCGGCATGGTTGCAAGCCCAAAAATATCATACTGCCGCCTATCATGCTGGCCTATCCCCCCAAGAGCGACGTACCATTGAAGCGCATTGGATTGATGGTACTATCCCCTTTGTAGTTTGCACCAACGCCTTTGGTATGGGCATTAATAAACCCAATTGCCGCTGGATTGTCCACTTTCACTTACCCTTATTACTTTCGGAATACGTGCAAGAAATTGGTCGAGCAGGTAGAGATGGTAAACCTGCCGATGCCTTAACCTTAGTTAGCGAGCCTACTGGCTGGTTATATCCCGATGACAAACAACGACGGGAATTTTTTGCCAATCAACTGCGATCGCAATATCAAAAAGCCCAACAATTAGCTGGTAAACTCCCCATTGAAGGGGAAATTAGCAACTTTAAACAATCCCCACACCATGCCATTGCCCTAGCGATTCTGCACAGTGCCGGACAACTAGAATGGAGAGATCCCTTTCATTACCTCCGTCACCCGATTAAAGGACAATCAAATGCCTTTGGTAAATTGCAAGCTGAACAAGAGCAACTGCAATCCCAGATGGTAGAGTATTTAAAAACTCGGCAATGCCGCTGGCAATTTCTCTTAAATGCCTTTGGATTTACTAAAGAGGCTGCTAATTGTCGGTGCGATCGCTGCGATAATTGTCAAAAATGATCAAAAATTCTGAAATAAAAAGAAGTTTGTAGTTGGGCTTTAGCCCTAATCCGGGTGGCTCAAGCCCAACTACGAACTTTTGCTGATAGTTATTGATTAATGACCACCTACTTAAAGGCATTTTCCGATGGTTGCCGTCACTGATTGGGCTAACTCAGGCAGAGCATAGCCTCCTTCCAAACCAAACAACACCCGCCGAGTAATTTTGAGAGCGTACTCAGTAAACAACCCAAAATCTTCCGGTTGTAAAGAAACACTTGCTAAGGGGTCAGCCGCATTCGCATCATAACCCGCACTGACAATTAATAGATCTGGTTGAAACTGTTGTAAAAATGGCATCACTTGACTGTCAAAAGCTTCTTGATATCTAGTCACCGTGCTATTAGGAGAAATCGGAATATTCAGCACATTGTTATAACCGCCTCGTTCGTCGGCAAATCCCGTTCCCGGATAACAAGGGGATTGGTGCAGAGAACAATAGGCAATCTCAGCCCGGTTTTCCACAATATCTTGTGTGCCATTGCCATGATGAACATCCCAATCCAGAATGGCAACTCGCTTAATTTCCGGTTGTATGAGAGCATAATAAGCAGCGATCGCCGCATTAGAAAATAAACAAAAACCCATACCATGATTCCGTTCGGCATGATGTCCCGGCGGACGAGCTAAGACAAAGGCGGGATTATTCTCTGCCAGCACCTTGTCAATGCCATCCATCCAAGCACTTGCAGCCAACAAAGCCACCTGATAACTGTCCGCAGAAACGGGAGTATCGGCATCCAAAAAACCGCCGCCTTTTTCTGCCACTTCCCGGACGCGCTCCAGATGATGCTGAGAATGAACTTGTTGTAACATTGGCATCAGATCCTGACGTGCTGTTACTGGTGTCGGTTGATGCCACTCAATTTGATCTGCCCAAGGAACAGCTTGCAGAGCTTCCACAATGGCAGTGAGGCGTTGGGGTCGTTCTGGATGCAATCGACCTGTTTCGTGCTTCAGAAACTCGTCAGAATAAATTACAGGCAGCATAGTTAGTTTTTAAATCTTAACAAATTCATGAACCAGCGTTTATCATCAACCAATGTTCCCAGGGCGATCGCGCAAACGCAGGGCTTTGCCATTACCATCCTAATTGCTAGCCTAACTGGATGCCAGGGGACAACCCCTCCCACAACTTCAACCACCGCTGCATCTCCATTACCTCACACTACTACAAATGTTGCAGCTAGTGCCATATCCCCTAGTCCTGCCGCTGTGCCTTCAGTTAAACCCCCAGCCGTGCCATCTCAGGTAGCCGCAGAATCCCCCCAACCTTGCCAAATTTCCGCCTATGTCATCGATCCTGACCCAAAAGGGGTAAATATTCGCTCTGCCCCCAACTCTAATTCCAAAATTATTGGTAAATTACCAAAAGTTTTGAGTACGATCGTGGATATCAGCGGCGCTCAAGGAGATTGGGTGCAAATTACTAAAGCTGATAGTGCTGGCAAAATCGCTTTTTCTGGCAAAGGATGGGTTTATGCCTCTTTGTTGGGAACTAGCACCAGGGGGTATGGTTCTAAAGGAGTTGAAGTTTATGCTAGCGCCAGCGATCGCAGTTCAGTTATTGGCAAAATCCCCCATAGCACTAATACTACCCTATTAAGTTGCGATGGTTTTTGGGCGAAAGTCTCCTACCAACAAACTAAAGGTTGGTTACAGAGAAGTTCCCAATGTCCCAGCGATTTAACTACCTGTCCTTAATTTGTCAATCATCTTTGTGGAAAATACCGACCTGCTGAATACAATTACTGTGGTTTTAGGCATTGTCATCTTCTTAGGGGCAATGCTGATGATGTTCACTAATTTTTGGACGGGAAAATGAATTTAAGCATTATTGGCGACAAGTTGCAAATCGAATTGGAATGGTTTGAGCAATTGTGGGCATTTTATCTCGATAAAATCATTGAGATTCCCCTAGCTCACATTATCCGAGTCACCACCGAAGAACCCGCTAGTAATTGGGCAGAAATTCGAGCGCCGGGGACTTTCTTACCCGGAGTAATTAAAGCTGGAACCTATTACACTAAACGCGGTAAAGAGTTTTGGTATGTGACTAGCGACAAGCATTATTTGACTCTAGAACTCGACCATGAATCCTACCGCCGGATCATTTTTACCTTAGAGCAAAATGAAGCTTGGCGAGAAAGGATTGAGCAACAAATTCAAACTTAAAATTACCTAGATTTAGATTGTGAATCGCTTAGACGTTGAAAATAGAAGCATTCTGATTGCCTTGACAGGTTCGCGGGGGTACGGGTTAAATACTGATACCTCCGATTATGACTATCGCGGCGTTTTTGTGGCAACTAAACCCTATTATTTAGGGTTTTCCAAAATTGAACAAAAGGATAGGGGGTGGACAAGCGAACCCGGAAATTTTAATTATTTGGGGCGCGATACCTGTATTTACGAATTAAGGAAATTTCTGGAATTATCGGCGGACAATAACCCCAATATCTTAGAAATGTTGTGGTTTAAAAATTATGTGCATCTAACTCCTGTCGGGGAAGAACTGTTGCGGCACAAGCAAATGTTTTTATCGACCAAGGTCAAACACACCTATGCTGGTTATGGTTATGCCCAAATCAAAAAGTTAGAATCCCATCGCCGTTGGTTGCTGCAACCGCCAACCAAAAAACCGTTGCCAGAGGATTTCGACTTAGGTGCAACTCCCCCGCTGACAGTAACTCAAGTGAACGCCTTTCTGGAATACCTCTATTTATTAGTTCGGGACAGAATTCAATTTTTGGAACCAGCCCAGGAATTGTATAAGTTATTAATGGCAGATATTGACTACAAAGGAGTGTTGAAGCAATACGCCTTGCCAGAAGAGGCATTGGAATATACCAAGAAAATTACCAACAGTTCCGATAACTTTATTCACGTCCTGCAAAAAAGCCAGCAATATCAAAATGCTTTGCGAGAATACGAGAATTATCAGCAGTGGAAGAAAAACCGCAATCCCGAAAGAGCGGCTTTGGAAGCCAAGGTAGGTTATGATGCCAAGTTTGCTATGCAAGCCATTCGACTTTTGCGAAGCGGGATAGAAATTTTAACCACTCAACAGGTAATTGTAGACCGTCGCGAAGCTGGAGATACGGAAGAATTGCTGGCGATTAAACGAGGGGATTATAATTATGACCAGGTGATGGCGATCGCTAATCAACTTTATCAAGGTTTAGATGCCGCTTATACTCAGTCTAAACTGCCCAAAAGTGTAGACAGAGAGGCTGTAAATCAACTTTGTATCGATTTGGTTGCTCAACAAGGGTGGTAAAAACTTTTAATTTCAAGGGTGATAAATTTATGATGCGTCAAAACTTATTTAGCCAATTAACGGCATTGTCTTTGGCTTTAGGAACCGCAAATTTAATTTGGGTTGCTCCGGCACTAGCAGAACAACAGCAACAAGATCGGATCTTAACAGTAACAGGACAAGGTACAGTCCCAGTACCAACAACATTAACCCAAGTGAGTTTAGGAGTGGAGACGCAGGGAAAAAATGCTGATGAAGTGCAACAGGAGTTAGCCCAACGTTCTTCAGCCGTGGTAGAATTTCTGCGATCGCGCAATGTCAAAAAACTTACCACTACCGGAATTTCTCTGCAACCCATCTATTCTCAAGAAGATGAACGTAAAATCATTGGCTATGTCGGCAGAAACACCGTTAACTTTCGGATTAATACCAAAGAATCTGGTAAACTGATTGATGAAGCCGTCAAAGCTGGTGCAACCAGAATTAACGGAATTATATTTATTGCCACCGAAGAAGCCATCGACACTGCCGAACAGGAAGCGATTAGAATTGCTACCTTAAACGCTGAAAAAAAAGCTCAAGCCGCTTTAGGCGCATTGAATTTTGTCCGCCGCAATATCATTAAGATTAATATTGCTGAATCTCCTTGGCAGCAATTCCAAAATTTAGCCTATGCAGGGGTAACAAATAATGTCAGTAATAATGTTGCCACTCCCATAGTCGGAGGCGAGCAAGAAGTCAGAGCATCAGTAACCCTGCAAATCACCTACTAGAATTGCCAAATTGCCAGTCTTATCGCTAAAGATATTAACTTGGCTTGGAGACGCGCTATAGTCCAATATGGTTCAGTTAAGTAGGTGGTCATAAATCAAAGAATGCAAAAGTTCGTAGTTGGGCTTCAGCCCTCTCCGGATTAGGGCTAAAGCCCAACTACGAACTTAGTTAACTGAACTGTATTGCACTATATTTTGACCTCTGATAATTTAGAAATCATGGTATATCGCGCTGGAAATTGGGAGTTTATCAATGAAACCACAATTTGAACAAATGACTCGAAAAGAATTGAGAGATTACGTGCGAGTACATCGGGACGATTTAGAAGCTTTAGATGCGTTGGTAAATCGCCGCAGTCCCGACGCAGAAACGATTATATTTCACCCGCCAAAGAACAAAGAAGAAGAACAAGAACAATTTGAATTATTCAAGCGGATAGTCGATGAGAAAACCCGAAAGAAAACCGCTGAGAGTTAAAATAGACAGAGGGCGATCGTTTTTTTGGGGTAATTTGTATTAGTTCGTAGTTGGGCTTCAGCCCTAATCCGGAGGGTCAAAGCCCAACTACAAACTTATTTGTATAATTCCCTCAATTCTGATCGGCTTGAGCAATAATTGCTTCCACTTCAGCCACAGGCAAATCCAAAAATGTAGCAATTTCGTCTGTAGCTAATCCCCGATTAGCCATTTTAATAATTGCAGTTTTTTCTCGTTGTTTAGCTTCAGCTTTCCCTTCGGCCTTACCTTCAGCTTTCCCTTCGGTAAAAACATCTTGATAGAATCGGGTTTGTTTTAAATCGCTGAGGTTAAACATGGCGGCAATTTCCTCTCTGTTTTTTTGGGGTAGTTTGTAGACAATGATGGTTTCTAGGAGGTTGACAAAGCTTTCTCTGACGGTGATGTTGGGAAGTTGCAGGATTGGCTGAAAGTGCAGGGGATTTTCTCTTTCCGTTTGGCGATTGGGGTAAATTACCACTAATTGCCAAGGGTAAGGCGGTTGGTATTGTCGGAGATAGATGAATAGAAGGAGAGCAAAGAAGACAAAGGGGAATTCTTGGAAGATGTTGTAAAAGATGCTATCAGTTTTCATATATAGCGCATCTGAATCATTGGTACAAATCTGTCGCGATTATCTACCATTTTGCCTTCCTTTGCGTCCTTTGCGCTCCCTTTGCGCCCTTTGCGTTAAAAAAACATTGATAATTAAGCAAGCGATCTTAAATAACCATGCTATGCGCCAAAGTCAACAGCCTAGCTTCAGCCCCTCCGGATTAGGCAGTTGCTCGCCCCAAGTTCTGGCAAAAAAATCTCCCCTGGATAGGATGACAGGCGAAAGTTAGTTTAGAATTAAATCTAACTTCAGACGAAATATATTTGCATGAGAATCCTGGTTACGGGTGGTGCGGGTTTCATTGGCTCCCATCTCATCGACCGCTTAATGACCGCCGGACACGAAGTCCTCTGCCTAGATAACTTCTACACCGGGCATAAGCGGAACATTCAGCAATGGCTGGGAAATCCTAACTTTGAACTGATTCGCCACGATATCACTGAGCCAATTCGAGTTGAAGTAGATCAAATCTACCACCTCGCTTGTCCAGCTTCCCCGGTACACTATCAATACAATCCGATCAAAACGATCAAAACGAATGTCCTCGGCACAATCAATGCCCTGGGGTTAGCCAAGAGGTTGAAAGCCAGAATTTTACTGGCTTCCACCTCCGAAGTTTATGGAGATCCCGATGTTCACCCCCAAACTGAGAACTATTGGGGTAACGTCAATACTATCGGCATCCGCAGTTGCTACGACGAAGGGAAACGAGTCGCCGAAACCCTCGCCTTTGACTATCACCGCCAAAATGGGGTGGATATTCGAGTGGTGCGGATTTTTAACACCTACGGCTCGCGGATGTTGGAAAATGACGGGCGGGTAGTCAGCAATTTTGTGGTGCAAGCTTTGAAGGGCATCCCCTTAACGATTTATGGCGATGGTTCTCAAACCCGCAGTTTCTGCTATGTTTCTGACCTAGTGGAAGGGATAATTCGGTTGATGAATAGCGATCGCCTTGGACCAATGAACTTGGGCAATCCGGGAGAATACACTATCCTAGAATTAGCTCAAATTATCCAAGAAATGGTCAATCCCGAAGCCAAGCTGAAATACGAGCCTTTGCCCCAGGATGACCCCAAACAGCGCCAACCGGATATTACTCTGGCTAAAAGCTGGTTAGGATGGGAACCAACTATCCCCTTGCGCGAGGGATTGAAACTGACGATTGATGATTTTCGCAGTCGGGTCAAAGTAAATTAAAAAAAACTTAAATTGGGTGGCATCAACCGCAATCCTATTTGACTTGTCAACTGCTTTCACCCTCTCCCAGAGTGGGAGAGGGGAACAAGAAATATTACAACTAATTTAGGATTGCTGACATCTGAATCATAAATGTTAGATTCAGACCAATTTTGGGGAATTCCTGGTATTAGGTGCGATTTTTGGCCTTTGCTTTCGCCTTCTTTTGAGGTTTTAAACTTATGCGAGTTTGTGTAATTGGGACAGGATACGTTGGTCTGGTTACGGGTGCTTGTCTCGCCCACATTGGTCATAGCGTAGTCTGCGTTGATAATAACGAGGAAAAAGTTAAGTTAATGAAGGCTGGACAATCGCCGATTTTTGAACCGGGATTGTCAGAGATTATGCAGTCGGCGATTCAATTGGGCAATATTGAATTCACTACTGATTTACAAGCCGGAGTCACTCACGGAGAGATTTTATTTATTGCGGTGGGAACCCCAGCTTTAGCCAATGGCGAAAGCGATACCCGCTATGTGGAAGCGGTGGCACGGGGGATTGGCTCCCACCTAGACAGTGGCTACAAAGTGATTGTCAATAAGTCTACCGTTCCCATTGGTTCGGGGGATTGGGTGCGGATGATTATCCTGGATGGGGTTGCAGAACGACATAAGGAATTAGTTACGGCTGGTGGTGGTAGCGATGCTTCATCGATTGATAATGCGCCCAAATTTGATGTAGTTAGCAATCCAGAATTCTTGCGGGAAGGGGCGGCAATTTACGATACCTTTAATCCAGATCGGATTGTTTTGGGCAGTAATAATCCGAAAGCGATCGCTTTAATGCAAGAATTATATGCCCCCATTGTCGAGCGCAAGTTTGCCCAGGACAAATCTTTGCCCCCCGTACCTGTTTTGGTGACAGATATTAGTTCCGCCGAAATGATTAAGTATGCGGCGAATGCGTTTTTAGCCACTAAGATCAGTTTTATCAACGAAGTAGCGAATATTTGCGATCGCGTTGGCGCTGATGTCACGCAAGTTGCCAAAGGCATTGGTTTAGATTCTCGCATCGGTAACAAGTTTTTGCAAGCTGGCATTGGGTGGGGTGGTTCCTGTTTCCCCAAAGATGTTTCTGCCCTAATTCATACTTCCGACGATTACGGTTATGAAGCCCAATTATTGAAAGCTGCCGTCAGCGTTAACCAGCGTCAGCGATTAATTGCAGTGGAAAAATTGCAGCAAGTCCTAAAAATTCTCAAAGGCAAAACCATCGGTTTATTAGGTTTAACTTTCAAAGCTGATACCGACGATATGCGCGATGCCCCATCCTTGAATTTAATTGAAAACCTCAACCGATTAGGAGCCAAAGTCAAAGCCTACGATCCCATTGTCTCCCAAACTGGTCTGCGGTTTGGTTTATCTGGAGTATTTGTCGAAACAGATCCCGAACGCTTGGCAGATGGTTGCGATGCTCTAGTAGTGGTGACAGAATGGCAGCAATTCCGCAACTTTGATTATCCCAAGATGGCAAAATTAATGAACAATCCCGTCGTCATTGATGGGCGGAATTTCTTGGATAGAAAAGAGTTAGAAAATGCTGGTTTCCACTATCTAGGTATTGGACACTAATTAATCTAACTAGGAAAGTTTCTTCGCCAACACTTCAGAAAGTGATTCAAAGGGGATAATATGCCAACTATCCCCTTTAAAATACATTATTTCTACTGACAAGGATCAACTTCTGGTGGATGCCACCCCCCTTGTATCCACAACTGCCTGGATTCCTGAATAAATCCTTGATTGTGCAACTCATCATTAAAATCTAGCCGGAGACAAGTTGCTCTACCGATAGGAGTTGTCCCAAGAATTATCAGCCCATTGGCTATCCAGATAAAATGATCGCGCCATTGCTGTAAACGAGGATTGAATATGGCAACCTCTTTTCCACTTTGAGGATCAGTGCCAGTTATGAAGTTGTAGCGCCGCTCATTACAGCGACGACAAGCCAAAGCCAAATTTGCAACTTCATCAGATCCACCCAAAGACCTCGGCATCAGGTGATCGATTGTAAAAATATCTGAACTAGATCGTTCTGGAGAATGGCAATATTCACACAAATACTTTGCTCTTTGCCGCACAAATTGCCGAGTACGTTCATTAATTGTCACGATTAGCAATCAATTTAGCATTAACAAAGGTTAGAATTCGCTCCAACTCAGAAATTCCGGCATATTCTGCTGCTTCTATAGGAGTCAGTAATTCAGATTTACGCTTTTCCAGCAATTCCTCCAAACGAGTGTGTAGCTCATCGGTAAATTTAACTAGGTTAACCCCATCAGTTCTGGCAACAGTAATGCCAGAGCGCAGCCAGGATGAGGGTTCAATCATTGGAACTGGGGTCATGACTTGGGGAGCCATAATTGTTCTAGTCTAAAAGATAGGTGCTTACATCAATATTGTAAGGGAATTTATTCATGTCGGCTAGTATATAGTGCGTCTGGCAGTCAGATTACGCAGGTGTTATTGAGGCAAAATCCCAATGCCTAAATTTTGCCAATCCTGATATTTTAAAATTAACACAATGCAATTATTACTGGCGATCGCTACTGTCGTCGGTAGTTCGCCATTAGTAGGATTGCTGAGATACTGCCCAGGTTTGAGGCGCATGGTTGCCCATTGGGAATCCCCGGCGGCGGAAAGGGAAATTTTGTTCCGAACGAGAATTCGCCCTTTATAAAGGATATAAAAATCATTTTTAGGACTGGTTTCATCAAAAATAGTTTCGCCAGCTAAAAATTCTTGCTTTTGTAAATTCTTTTCCACTGCCAACAATTCATCTAAAGTCAGTTTCTCTAAGAAAGACACTTGTTTGAGAAATAGCAAGCGTTGAATTAATAAATCTTCCGCTGCTAAACTCGGAGATGGCGAGAGAATTTGGGCAGCTACTTGCTGTACTAGGGGATCTGGTTCATTTTGAAAATAGCCATCATCCAAAATGAATAAAGAGGATGATAGGTGATGTTTGGCGCTGGCAGAGAGGGCAATTAAAGCCCCAATTCGCATCCAGCGATCGCCGCCAGTTAAAATCTCTAATAATAAGTTGGCAAACCCCTCATTACTAGATAATTCATCCATTTGGCGATTATCGCGATCGCTAGGTTCATTTGTCTTGACATCAAAGCCTAAAATTAAGACTTCAAAATCAACAGTATTACGATCTTGAAAGGGGTATAAAACTAAGTGCTTAATTAAGGGTAAAATTAAATTCACAAATCGCCGCGATTCCACTGCCATTAACCTTTCCGCTGTCTTGGCTCGCAACCCGCCATCAAGGGAATTTAACAAGTTTTTAATCTCGCCCAAAGTATTCTCATAACCCAAGCCAGCAATCACTTGCATAAACGTCTGGAGATAGCGCTGTTGGTAGTCTTGCAAAGCCAGCGCCAAAAACAAACATTCCGGCGCATCCAAGGGAATTTGCTGCCGCCAGAGGATGCTATAGAGCAACATTTGCCGTTCTTCTTTCAGGTACTGAAATAGCATTTCTTCCCCAGATCGCGATCGCATTTGTCCGATTGCCATAATTACGGAATTTGCAAGCTTTTTGGGCGAAGATGTAAGTAAGGGTTGCAACAAAGTCAAACTGCGATCGCCTCCTGCTGCGATCGCTTTTACTGCCTGTTGGCGCACTAATTGGTGGGAATCTGTTAAACCAGTAATTGCCAATTCTAACAGTTCCGATTGCTGCAAAACAATTGATAATTCTAAAGCCGCAGTCCGAACTAAAGGATCGGGATGATGAAATTGCTCGACTACTAACGGCACTAAAAAGTCATCTTCGGGAGTTGCCAAAGCTGTTAAAGCGCTCAAACCTTCTCGCTTCACAGCAATGGCACTGGGAGAATTTTCATTTCCTAAAAAAGATGGTTCTTGCAAAGTTGCTAAAATCAGCGGTACTAATTGGTGCTTACCCATTCGGTTAACTACCCGAATAATTTCTAACTGAAAAGAACTATCTATTCCCGATGTCCAAATTTTTCTATAGGCAGTTTGAACTTCTGGACTAAGTTGTTCTAGGGGCAAGTTGACTGATAGCAACTTTTTTTCTGCTAGTTGTTTAGACTTTTCTCTAATTTTTACTTCTGGTAATGCTTGCCAAGTGGCAGCGCAGGCTAAAGCCCGAATTTTGGGATGAGGATCTTCTAAAAAGAAGCAAAGTTGCGAGTTGGAAAGCAACTGATCGCTAGCAATTAAAGCTTCCAAAACCACCGCCCGCAAATTATCGCTATCCGCCGCTAATTGGGTGCGAAGAAAATGGTTAAATTCTGGGCGATTGCTGGTGCTTAAAAGTTTCACAGCGGCGTAACTAACTGCGGGTTCCGCCCGGAGTAATAAATCGGGAACTTCATCTAATAATTGACTAGAAAAGGCTAACCTTGCCGCCAACTCCAACCCTAAAAGTTGCGATTGAGAATCTTCACTTCTCAGCAGTTGCCGAACTTCATCGGCATAGTGACGGGGTAACTTGGTTAACCCTTCGCTGACATCATCAAGATTAACTGTTCCCAAGCGCAATTGCCAGAGAAGCGATCGCAAATAGCTTTTACCAATGGCATAACCCAAGATAATAAAAATTATGCTCAGAATAATTCCGATCGCGGCTAATTTGGTAGTGGAATCTCTGACTGGGGGAAAAAGTAGGAAAACTCCGGCGATCGCTTGACAGGTAGGATAGAGCAACCCGTCAATAATTACCCGCACTCTACCGACAAACTTATGGGGAATAGCATTATAATTTAAATTCTGAACTATCGCCGAAATGCCATTACTAAACGGGTCATAATTGATATTAGCAAAGATGGCAGCCGGAAATCTAAATGCTGCTAAACCGGGCATCTGGACTAAAAAAAGTAAACTAAAGCTAATTAAGGTAGTGATGGGGTAAACTAAGTTCATTCGGCTTACGCCCCAAATCTGAATCATGGGACGAGTAAAAAAATAAGTAATAATTAAGTCTAAAATACTAAATCCCGCACTGAGCAATCCTAGAAAACCCGTCATTTCCTCTTCTTCAGTAAAGGTTTTCGAGTAGATATTAAAAAACTCTAATTCTCCAATTGCCCACAACAACACCGCCACCAAAGTATTAATTGCTAACAAGATAATAATTGGATAGCGAGATACCAATTCCGCCAAGGTTTTCACGCTGTCAATTAATCTAGCGTCTTCCTCGTGGGTAATCGGCAAAGATTCCTTTTCACTGCTTTCAAAAAAGAAAATTTGCCCAATGGCGATCGCATATAATATTGGAATGAACAACAATAAATTTTCCGTAGAAATATATTCCGACAACCAGCGGACTCCTGTCCCCCCCAATGTCCCCCCGGTAGTCATTGCCACGGCAATTAAAGCTGTCAATCTTTCCAATTCCAAAGGGGTAAAATAGTCAGATATCAGCGTCCATAAAATGATATAGAACAATAAATCTAAAATACTAGAACTAACATAGATGGCATAGTAAACTGTAGCGGAATTGAGACTCAAGAGCGACCAGAGAACAACCGCAATAACCCCAGAAAGTAGTAACAAATAGCGAAAAACTTTCAGCCGAGAGTAACTATCAATAATTTGCGATAGCGCCCCAGAGATGGGAATTGATAATAACCCCAAACAAATATAAAATATGGGGATGGACTGGGAACCTACCTTAGTCAGAAATAAAGAGGCGGCGATCGCATAGGCAAAAATATTGCTCGCTGTCAGCGTACCCGCTAAAAATAGCAGGTGCAGTAAGCGTTGTTTTTTCTTGAACTGCCAGCTAAAAGAGGGGGCGAATAACCTTTGCAACATGGTTATTGATAGGAATAGAAGAAAAGAAAATAGTGAGCCAAGTCGCTTCGCTCCAATTCAAAATTCAAAATGAAATTGTCTTTAATTTTGAACTGATAATTTTGAAGTCAAATAGTAGGGTGTGTTAGCGCAGCGTAACGCACCATCAACTCTATATCTGGAGTGGCTGCGTAAGTCCTGTCTTAGATACAAAACCCTGAATTTATTTAGAGCAAAAAAGAAGTATTTAAGACGAGGCTGCTTGTCCTGATGTTTCAATACGTCCTGACTAGATATATTCTGAGTCTCTCAATCGTAATTGGCAAAGGCTGACTATTGCTACCAACTTCGCTAAATCTTCATATCTAGCCGGAGAGCCTGCTCTAAAGCCGCTTTGTGTCTAGCACGACGGGCATAAGGTTCCAATTCTGTCATACTTAAGCCACTTAATACACTTAAATCCTCCAATTTCATTCCTTTAAACAGCATTTCCACGCACCAAGTATCCCGCGCCTGTTCTATCATCGGCGGTTGTCCTTCCGGGGAAAGCATCCCCTGAGTCCACGTTTCCCAAAGCGCGATCGCCTCTAATTCCGTCATTGGCTCCCCAGCCTGATTCAGAAACAAAGCGGCAAGGCTATCTTTGCGACTTTTTAACCATTGGGTTAAGGGATTGCGGGTATAAGAACCATAACGCTTGCCCATAATCCATTGATTCACAGGCACTTGTCGCACTGGGCGATCGTTCACTTGCAACAAATGTCCTTGGGGTTCAATAATTTGGCGTACCCGCTCCAAATTAACAATTTCCCCCACTGTTAACCCCGCCCCAAACAACACATACGCCAGGGCATAGTCTCGCGCCCCTAGTTTTTGCGCTCGATGGAGAATGGTATGGGTTAAGGAAGCTGGCAAATCGGCAACTTTGGGCAAGTCAGTTTTTTCCTCTTTCCGCAAGGGAGATACTGCCCCCCGCAAAAATAAATCAACTAAATTATCTAAAAAATCGTTACGGTCATCCCAAAGTTCGTGAAACTCGCTGGTAGACTCAATGGCAACATAGCCCAAGAGCATCCCATTCAGCAAACTGGCTAATTTTTCCGGAGCCAACCGCGCCTGTAAATGCCCCCGCGCGATCGCCGCCGCCAAATATTCCGCCACATAACGATTCACCCTAGTTAGCCCCCTCCCTAGGGCTTGGCGGTTTTCTACCGGATACTGCCCCGACTCCCCCACCACAGAGCGGACAAATTCTGAGACTTGTTCCAGCGCCTGCAACCGATTTTTGGCATAATCTTTTAAAGTGTCTTCTAAGCTACCAATTTGCTGAACTTGCTCCACCAGAGCCGTCCGCAATTGAGTCAACACCGTGGCATCTTCAATCGCTGCCAAAAGCAAGCCGTGCTTGCTTCCAAAATGCCGAAATAACGTCACCTCATTCACTTGGGCGACTTCGGCAATTTGGCGAGTAGTGGTTTCAGTCACTCCCTGCGCCGCAAATAACTCTAGTGCCGCCTCAATCAACCGCGCTCTAGTAGCATCTCTCTGAGAAGTCATAAATTTTTAATGTAAGTGACACTTGCATAAAAACCCAATCGTTGTTAAGCTATAAAAGTGCAAGTAAAGCTTGCGTTTTCTATAGATAATTTAGCTGACTGCTTTAGGGAGTAAATAGCCCAGCCAAATTTTTTAACACCACTTTGCTTGCAACCATCCATATCAGGAAAGATTCATGACAATCCAATCCCCCGCCACTGATGGCGAATCAACTCTCCGCCTCAGTTGGACAAACGTGGCATTTTTTGGGGCAATACACGCCCTAGCATTGCTGGCTCCTTGGTTTTTTTCTTGGTCTGCTCTCGGTGCAATGATCTTCATGCACTGGCTCTTTGGCAGCATTGGCATTTGTTTAGGCTATCATCGCTTGCTCACCCATCGCAGTTTGCAAGTCCCTAAGTGGTTAGAATATATTTTGGCAACCTTGGGTGCGTTGGCAATGCAAGGTGGACCCTCATTTTGGGTATCGGGACACCGCCTGCACCACCTTTATACCGAAGATACCGAAAAAGACCCCTATTCAGCGAAACGGGGATTTTGGTGGAGTCATATGCTGTGGATTTTTTACCCCAAGGCCGAATTTTTTAATCGCGAATCCTACAAGAAATATGCGCCAGATTTAGAACGGGAACCCTATTATCGTTGGCTAGACGACAACTTTTTACTCTTGCAAATTCCCCTAGGTATCCTGTTGTATGCTTTAGGCGGTTGGTCTTGGGTGATTTATGGGGTGTTTGTGCGAGCCGTCTTCTTGTGGCACAGCACTTGGTTAATTAATTCGGCGACTCACATGAGCGGTTATCAGACTTTCTCGGTGGAAGATAATTCTCGCAATCTTTGGTGGGCAGCAATTCTTACCTATGGCGAAGGTTGGCACAACAATCATCATGCTTATCCCAATGTTGCCAAAGCTGGATTGAACTGGTGGGAGATTGATATGACTTGGTGGGCAATCAAGTTTCTGGAAATTGTTGGTTTAGCCAAGAAAGTGATTTTGCCTCCAGCAAAAGCTGAAGCTTCATAGGATTTAATTTGTAGGGGCAATCCCCCCGTGGTTGCCCCTATTCCTAGGATAGTTGCTTAAGTTGAACGATTTGAACTGGTTCCTAGGCTCTGCCTGGGAACCGAATCGCGAGGCTCTGCCTCGCTTTGTCATCCGAGGCAGAGCCTCTCAATAGGCGTTCCCAGGCTCTGCCTGGGAACGAGTAAATGATCTAAGAATCCTCACGCCTTCAGGCTGAGGAGGGTCAATTTTCTATATTTGCCAATCTGTCGATTGTGCCATGGGATTTTGCCAATATTTGTAAGCAGTATAGGCTAAGGTGACTACCCCAGTGACGATCGCTGATTCGTCAGCTTCAAATTGAGGATGATGCAAAGGATAGTTGGTTTTTCCCGGTTGCCCTACCCCTAGACGAAACATGGTTCCAGGGGCATACTTTAAATAGACGGCAAAATCTTCTGCACCTAAAGAAGGTTCTAGCAAGATTTGAACGCGATCGCCTCCCCATGCTTCTTTGGCAGCAGTTTCCAGTAATTGGGTGAGAGCGGGATTATTTTGAACTGAAGGCACTCCCCGCTGATAATTGACTTGGCATTTAGCACCGTAGGTTTGGCAAATGCCTGTAACAATGTTTTCAATCCAAGCTGGTAAGCGTTCGTAGGTTTCCGGATGGAGCGATCGCACTGTGCCAACCATTTGCACTCGATCGGCAATTACATTTGATGCCCTACCGCCTTCAATCTTACCAATGGTTAGTACCACCGGACGCAAGGAATTCTGCATTCGGCTAATGGCTTGCTGAAGAGCAGAAATTACCTGTGCGGCTACCCAAATGGCATCGACGGCTTCGTGGGGGCGAGCGCCATGACCAGATTCCCCCATAATAGTAATTTCCAAGTCATCAGAGGCGGCTGTCAAGGCTCCGTAGCGGATGCCCACCGAACCTCCGGGAATAGTCGGAAAAACGTGCAGGCTCAAAATCGCATTTACCTCTGCCATCGCCCCATCTGCCACCATCCAGCTAGCACCCTGGGCAATTTCTTCGGCGGGTTGAAACAAAAAGCGGATGTTTCCCGGCAAAGCTGCCCCCAATTGTGACAATACCATTGCCGTTCCCAAACCCACCGTGGTATGGATATCATGTCCGCAAGCGTGCATAATTCCCCGCTGATGAGATGCAAATTCTAGTCCAGTTCCCTCAATAATGGGAAGAGCATCCATATCGGTGCGAATGGCAAGTAAACGGCGATCGCTTCCTTCTCCAGTTAATTCTCCTACTACCCCTGTTTTGCCTACAGCCTCTTTGACGTGCAAGCCGCAGGAAGATAATACTCCCGCCACATAAGCCGATGTTTGATATTCTTGTCCGCTGAGTTCGGGATGGGCGTGGAAGTGACGGCGAATCTCAATTAGGCGGGGCGCTAAGGTTTGGGCTAAGTCTTTGATTCGATCGAGCATTGGTTTATGGTAGGGCGAACTAGGGTCAAATATTGCTAAATCGAATACTAAATGGCAGGCGATCGCCAAAAACCAAGTTTAATACCTAAGTATTGTTAAGTTACAATATAATTGTTTTTAGAATGGGTTGATGGAGAAACATTAAGTAAAAAAGTGGCTAGTTCAGGGCGTTTGAGTGAGGATGATGTCAAAGAAATACTGGCGAATGACAAATCGTAATTCAAAAGGCTAGCAATAGCGTTTTTCAAATCACAACCAATCAATAGGAATTGAAGATGTCAGTAGAAACCGTTACACTCCAAATCCCAGAAATACTCTATCAGCGCTTGCTAAATACCGCTCGTGCTACACAACAACCTCTGGAAGAAGTAATGCTCTATGCCATAAAAATAGGCAGTCCTCCAGAATGGGATAATGTGCCAGCAGAATTTCAGGCTGAAATTGCCACTTTGGATAAGTTGGATGATAATACTCTCTGGCAGATTGCCCGCAGTCAAAAAACAGCAGCCGACATGAAGCGATACAATATGCTGCTAGAAGGGAACCAAAATGATACATTGACTGATGCAGAAAGCCCCGATGTGTAGGGGTAGGCACGGGGGCGCTACCCCTACAGATTTACATAAATGATTCAGACGCGCTATATCAATTAAAAATTATTAATCCTTGCTGGGAAGGCTCGCTTTGGCAACTCTGTAGCCTTTGCCTGTTTTATCCAAATCAAAAATATCGCGAGACTCCAAAAACTTAGTTAAACTTGTTCCCGCTTGCAGGCGCTGAATAGTCAAAATAATCGACTCGCCATAAAGCTTTTGGAATTCAGTGCCTAAATTGGATAGGGGGAGGTAAGGATTGACAGCAGTGGTTAATTGGTCGATAATGGAAATGACAATCTGTTCTAATTCCTCTGGAGAAGTAATTTCGGCTCCTTTGGGTGAAGAAGGAAGTGCGATCGCTACTCGATCTTCATTAGCAATATTTACCAATTTAAAAGCACTGCGAGACTGCAAAAATTTCGATAAATTTGCCCCAGCTTGCAATTGTTTAATTACCTGATTAATTGATTGTCCGTATTCTTTGTGAAATTTCGCCCCTAAGTCTCGCAGCAGAATAGAACTGCGTGAGGGTGTGGCAAGAGAATTGATAATTTTCACTAACAACCGTTCTAATTCTTCAGGAGAATTGATCGGCAAGATCTCTTGCTCTGGATCGGTTGCATCTGTTTTCTCAACTAAGGAATTAACTGCAACTTCAACCGATGTTTCTGATTCTCCTGACTGAATTTCCAGACTAGATGATTTAAACAAAGTAATATATATTTCCGACTCATCTGGTCGTTGATGAATAGCAAAAATATTGCCGTACTCTAACAGCAAATCTTTGATTTTAGTCCCTGGTTTGTGGCGATTCAGGACTTGACTAATAGTTAAAGCATATTTCTTGTGAAAAATTTGCGAGGCACTGGAAAGTTTAATCCATTGAGTGCCATTGCTGGCTTGGACAGTTTGCACAACTTCTTGAAATTGCAGGATAAATTCTGATAGTGAGGGGATAACTACTAAAGGTTTAGGCGAGTAGAGTTGAGTTTGTCCCGTCTTGCTATTAAATATGGCCAGATTATCGGCCTGTTTGCGGACAAGATATACTGTTAAGCCATGAGTTTGCAAAGTAGTCGCCAGATGAGTCATTACTCGGTCAGAAGAACAAACTAAAACTTCCCTAGCATTGGGATAATGGATAAAAATAGACGAACCAACCGTAGCCATTTTGACATCAGCACTGTCTTTCCCCGCCGGAACATGAATTAATTCATAGCTGCGATTGTGCAAGTCTACATCTTGCTTGCCCATATTCCGCCAATTGGCAAAGGCAATTTTAATTTGAATGGGATATTGACAGATGTTGGCTAATAGTTTTTCAGTCTTGGTAGTAATTTGCAAATTTTCGGCATCTAACAATAAAATCGCGATGCCTGATTCTGCCACCACCGATGTTAAAGATAATTCTGGCTCGGCGGCTGAAATTACCGAGGGGCGATGAACCACTGCGGAATTAGCAGTTTTTTGAAGCTGCTGCAACAATCTTTGAAAAAAACCACTTTCAAAGAAAGCTGGCGATAGTAAGGGTTGGAGAAACTTCTGGATTCTAGAGCTTAATGCCCTGAAATTACTTACCTGACTAAGTTCCGCGTGTAATTTCTGCCGAAAAATCGCCTGATTGTGGGGATGACTCCAGGGAGTGCGGCGGTATTTCTCGACAAGCAATTCCGGTTGCTGCTGTTGAACTGCCAGCAGGGTTTGATAAGCGTAAAAGCTAATAGCATCAAGGCTTACAGCATGATTGGCTGAATTGAGACTAAGACGATCGATCATGACTATTATTTTGGCTCAATCTCTATCGAATTGGGTGCAAAGGGCGATCGCGCCGAGCTTGACCATCGATAATTAAGAAAGAGAGTTTTATATATATCCTAAATCATGGCGAGAGACCTGCGGGGATTTCTAACCCAATTGGAAGCAAAAGGACAGTTACGGCGCATCAAGGCTTTAGTCGATCCAGACTTGGAAATTGCCGAAATCTCTAATCGAATGTTACAACGGGGCGGTCCAGGACTGCTCTTTGAAAATGTCAAAGGCTCTGCCTATCCCGTGGCGGTAAACTTGATGGGAACGGTAGAGCGGATTTGCTGGGCGATGAATATGCAGCATCCCCTGGAGTTGGAGGAGTTGGGCAAAAAGCTGGCAATTCTGCAACAACCTAAACCTCCCAAAAAGCTAGCACAAGTAGTGGAATTTGGCAAAATCCTGTTTGATGTGCTGAAGGCTAAACCGGGGAGGGATTTTTTCCCGGCTTGTCAGCAGGTGGTAGTAGCTGAGGATGGGCTGGATTTAAATCAATTGCCGCTGATTCGCCCCTATTCCGGGGATGCTGGCAAGATTATTACCCTCGGTTTGGTGATTACCAAGGATTGCGAGACGGGTACGCCGAATGTGGGGGTATATCGCCTGCAACTGCAATCTCGCAATACGATGACGGTTCACTGGCTGTCGGTGCGGGGCGGGGCAAGACATTTGCGGAAGGCGGCGGAAAGGGGTAAAAAGTTAGAAGTGGCGATCGCTCTCGGTGTCGATCCTTTAATTATCATGGCTGCTGCCACGCCTATCCCCGTAGATTTATCGGAATGGTTGTTTGCCGGATTATATGGCGGCAGTGGGGTACAACTCGCCAAGTGCAAAACAGTAGATTTAGAAGTTCCTGCCGATGCCGAATTTGTCCTGGAAGGCACAATTACACCGGGGGAAATGTTACCGGATGGTCCCTGTGGCGACCACATGGGTTACTATGGCGGCGTGGAAGATTCGCCTCTGATCCGCTTCCAGTGCCTAACCCATCGTCACGATCCCATTTATTTAACCACATTTAGCGGTCGTCCGCCCAAAGAAGAAGCGATGATGGCGATCGCCCTTAACCGGATTTATACCCCAATTCTGCGCCAACAAGTTTCCGAAATTGTCGATTTCTTCCTACCAATGGAAGCCCTCAGTTACAAAGCGGCAATTATTTCCATTGATAAAGCTTACCCCGGTCAAGCCCGTCGCGCTGCCCTAGCTTTTTGGAGTGCCTTACCCCAATTTACTTACACCAAGTTTGTGATTGTGGTAGACAAGGATATTAACATTCGAGATCCTCGGCAAGTAGTCTGGGCAATTAGTTCTAAAGTCGATCCATCCAGGGATGTTTTCATTTTACCCAATACCCCTTTTGACAGTTTAGATTTTGCCAGTGCCAAGATTGGTTTAGGCGGCAGAATGGGGATTGATGCCACTACCAAGATTCCGCCAGAAACTGAACATGAATGGGGCGAGCCTTTGGAATCAGATCCAGAAGTAGCGGCAATGGTAGATCGTAAGTGGGCAGAATACGGTTTGGCAGATTTGCAATTAGCAGAAGTCAATCCTAACCTGTTTGGCTACGATATGCCATCAAGATAATCTACCATAGAGGAGAACTATAGTCATGGCGATCGCTTTTTGAGTCAAAGTGCGAGACAAGCGATCGCTTTCTGGATATAGTTATCTGGTAGCATTTTGGTATAGCTCTAACTTTTTAAAGGAATCACAAATGAAAATTCGACAAATAGAAGTTACAAACTTCCGTTTTTTTGAACGGCAAGCATTTAATCTCTCGGATCAATTTACTGTATTCATAGGAGATAATGGTACTGGCAAAACGGCTATTATCAAAGCGTTGGCAACAGGTTCTAGCTTACTTTTTTTAGTTTGGCAACTCGATAATATCTCAGCACGAGATTATCATTTTGATGTTGATGATGTTCGTTGTATTAAATATTCTCAAAATGAAACAATTGTGGTTGAGCCACAATTTCCATTTAGGGTTAATTGCCAGGGAATTATTGATAATTATTCAGTAAATTGGGGTTTGCAAATCTCAAGCCTAAACTATTTAAATCCTGAAAAACGGGATTTAGATCCTGAAAAACGGGATTTAGAATTTTCTTCTGGTAATGCTGGTATAATTTTAAAAAAACTTGGAAAAAAAGTTAGTGACGGAGAAGATGTAGTTTTACCTTTAGTTGCTTTATATGGAACTAATCGTTTGTGGACGGCAAACAGTCGAGATGAAATTCAGACTATTAAACCTGGTTCTAGAATGAGAGGTTACACTGACTGCTTAAATTCAGCTTCTAATTTAAAAGGTTTATTGGCATGGTTTAAAACAATGGAGCTAGCATCGCTGCAAAGAGGCAAAAGTTTGGCGGTGCTAGATGCTGTCAAGGCAGCAATTATTAATTGCATAGAAGAATGCGAAAGCGTTCAATATGATATTCTTGAAGATCAACTGATGGTCAAACTTAAGAATAATTCCAAACTACCATTAAAAATGTTGAGTGATGGTTTTCGGACAATGCTAGCAATGGTAGCAGATATTGCCTATCGTGCTGCAGTGTTAAATCCTCATCTGGGTAACGAAGCGGCTCAAAAAACTCCGGGCATCGTGTTAATTGATGAAATTGACTTGCACTTGCATCCTAAATGGCAGCGTAGAGTTGTAAATGACTTGCGTCGGACTTTTCCAGAAATCCAGTTTGTAGCGACTACCCACTCGCCATTTATTATTCAATCTCTTCGCGAAGGAGAATTAATTAATCTCGACAAGCCCGAAGCATCAGAAGAATATAGCGATCGCAGTATTGAAGATATTGCTGAAAATGTCATGGATGTAGAATTACCGCAAAAAAGTCAGCGATATCTAGATATGATGGCGGCGGCTGAAGAATATTATCGAGTTTTAGATCGAGCCAAGGATGCTAGTGCAGAAGAAATTAAGCGATTGGAAAAAAGGTTGGACGAATTGATGCTACCATATAGCGACGATCCAGCTTATCAAGCTTTTTTAAAAGTCAAGCGAGAAGCTGCCAGAATAGGAAAGGGGGCAAAATAATAGGATGAGGCCAATTGAGCGAGGTAATTGCCCAGCAGATTCAGACGGGGTAACTATAATATTTCACAAATATCAGGATGCTCAAGCACATCTAATTGCTAGGTTGGGTGAATATTGCTCTTATTGCGAGAGGCCGATTAGTAATGCAGATGTAGAGCATATATTGCCAAAAAGATGGCATCCTGAATGTGAAAAAGAGTGGAACAATTTTCTATTGGCTTGCAAGAATTGTAATTCAATCAAGGGCTATCCTGAGAATATGCAACTCAATAATTACTATTGGCCTGATAAAGATAATACGGCGCGTGCCTTTGTATATCGGCAAGGAGGTACTGTTGAAGTTCACCCTCAGCTTGCAGAGTTAGAGCAAGCAAAAGCCAGGAGGACAATGCAATTAACAGGACTCGATCGCCGCATTATCAATCCTTACAACAAAGACACCCGATTTAACAAAAGAAAAGAAGTATGGAAAATAGCTGAAGATCAATTAGCTACTCTTGAAGAAACTGATACCCCAAAGATTAGAGATTTAATTGTACAAGTTGCTCAAGGCAGGGGATTTTGGTCTGTGTGGATGACTGTATTTCAAAAAGATAAAGATATGCTGCGGCGATTTATAGATGCTTTTCCTGGTACTTGTCCATCTTGCTTTGACGAACAATATCGGCTTATTCCTCGCCCTGGTGGAGCATTGTAATCTTGCAATAGAGAAAATGAAAAATTAGTAACTTGCTCTACCAGAGTTTGATTGATGCCATTTTAACCAAAGCAGTTATGCCGATGCAGGTAAATATAAATTTTCACCATTTAAAATTGCTACCAGAATACTCATCAAATCTCTGAGATCGTCAGGTACGCGGTATAAATGCAAATCTTGAATAACACTCTTTGTCTGACGATCTAACAAACCGAATTGCCAGATTTTACCAATTGATACGGCTCCATGAATATATCTTTGTCCTTCTTCAAGAATATGAGCTAATGCCACCATCTCTACCGCTAATTGCTTAAAACCCCGCTCTAAATTTTCATCCTTGGCTTCAATTACTAAAAATTGATGATTTTCACTATTAGATTCAATAAAATAATCTAATTCTCCCTTCAGTTGATTATTCACTGTTAAAGCATAAGCAACCTTCAATCTAGATTTGGTATAGTCAATCAAATCCATCAACACAGGGGCAATTAAAAATTCCCGCCTTGCCATTTCATTATCAAAAGTGATATAGGGCAAACTATTAAACAATCTTTTTTCTAGGGCAGCAACTTCTACTAATTCACAAGCACTTTTAGCAAAATTTAATAACTTCATTTCAAAAGAATAACCAAAGTAGTTAAGAATCTCCTCTGGATAGAAATTCAGCTTGAAGTAATCTGAAAAGCTCAAGGAATCTGGTAAAGTGATATTACGAATCATTGGGGTGTTTCCTCCTGATTTTCAGGGCAGATTATTAGTTTAATATAATTGGCAGCGTACAGGCGATCGCGATCGCCTGCCATCCAAAAATGAAATCAATTACCAAATGACCAACCAAGAATATGATAGCCCCTGGAAAGAAGCTATCGAAAACTACTTTCAGGAATGCCTAGAATTTTTCTTTCCCCTCGCCGCTCAAGGCATCGACTGGCAACGAGGCTATAACTTCCTGGACAAAGAATTGCAGCAAATCGCCCCCGATGCCGAAATTGGACGGAGATATGTTGATAAACTGGTACAAGTTTGGCAGCACGACGGCGGCGAAAAATGGGTATTAATTCACCTGGAAGTCCAAAGTTATGAAGAAAGTAACTTTGCCCAAAGGATGTATGTTTACCATTATCGCCTATTTGACCGTTACCATCGATCTATCGCCAGCTTCGCCATTTTAGGAGACGAGCGGTTAAACTGGAAACCCAACTCCTACAGCGATGAATTGTGGGGATGTGAAATCAACTTCAAATTTCCCGTCGTCAAATTGCTAGAATTTCAGGAACGATGGGCAGAATTAGAAGCTAGTAATAATCCCTTTGCTACTGTGGTAATGGCGCATTTAAAAGCCAAAGCTACCCGTCAGGATGATACTGAGCGGAAACAATGGAAATTATATCTGACCAAGCGTCTTTACCAAAAAGGCTATCAGCGAGAACAAATCATTAACTTGTTTCGGTTCATTGATTGGGTAATGCAGTTACCGCCAGAATTGGAAATCAAATTTCAGGAAGAAATCGGTCAATACGAGGAGGAAAAGACCATGCGTTATGTGACTAGCATTGAAAGAATGGGGATTGAAAAAGGTAGAGAAGAGGGCAGACAAGAGGGCAAACAAGAGGGCAGACAAGAAGGTTTGCGGGAGGGATTGATAGCGGCAATTGAATTAGGTTTAGAACTCAAATTTGGTAGTGAAAGTTTGCAGCTTTTAACGGAAATTTCGGAGATTCAGGATTTGGAAATTTTAGAAACAATTAAAGCCAGAATTAAGATGGCAAATAATTTGCGTGAAATTCAGCAAGTCTATCAATGATTGGCAAGCGCTGCCATTTTGGGGATAATTGGTTTTTAGAGCGATCGCACCAAAATAATCAGCTTAGGAATGAAAAATTAATAACTTGATTTTTTATTCCTAAGCGCTAGGCTTCCGCCAGTCACTCCTATGTTAAGCAGGGATAAAAAAATGATTCAAGCCTATTTACAAAAAGCCATGACAACAGCCCATTACGAATTACTAGAAGATAATGAGGGGTTTTATGGCGAAATTTCCCAAGCCCAAGGAGTTTGGGCAACTGGAAAAACATTAGAAGCCTGTCGCCAGGAGTTATTGGAAGTGCTGGAGGAGTGGGTAATTTTAGGCATTTCTATGGGTCATCCTCTACCAGAGTTTGATGGTATAACTATTAAAGTTGAGTTGGTTAGTTAATTGAGAATATGCTAAAAAAATGGAGTAATTTTGAATGCCTTCTTTCCGCCCCATTTCTCGTCGTGAATTAATTACTGGGCTACGTGCTGCTGGTTTTACTGGCCCATATTCAGGTGGCAAACATCAATATATGCAAAGAGATACTCTGCGAGTTCGCATTCCTAATCCGCATCAAGGCGATATTAGCCAAAATTTGCTAGCAAGAATCTTAAAGCAAGCAGAAATATCCCTGGAAGAATGGGAAAATTTGTAAAAAGCAGTTATTACGAATCATTGGGGTGTTTCCTCCTGATTTTCAGGGCAGATTATTAGTTTAATATAATTGGCAGCGTACAGGCGATCGCGATCGCCTGCCATCCAAAAATGAAATCAATTACCAAATGACCAACCAAGAATATGATAGCCCCTGGAAAGAAGCTATCGAAAACTACTTTCAGGAATGCCTAGAATTTTTCTTTCCCCTCGCCGCTCAAGGCATCGACTGGCAACGAGGCTATAACTTCCTGGACAAAGAATTGCAGCAAATCGCCCCCGATGCCGAAATTGGACGGAGATATGTTGATAAACTGGTACAAGTTTGGCAGCACGACGGCGGCGAAAAATGGGTATTAATTCACCTGGAAGTCCAAAGTTATGAAGAAAGTAACTTTGCCCAAAGGATGTATGTTTACCATTATCGCCTATTTGACCGTTACCATCGATCTATCGCCAGCTTCGCCATTTTAGGAGACGAGCGGTTAAACTGGAAACCCAACTCCTACAGCGATGAATTGTGGGGATGTGAAATCAACTTCAAATTTCCCGTCGTCAAATTGCTAGAATTTCAGGAACGATGGGCAGAATTAGAAGCTAGTAATAATCCCTTTGCTACTGTGGTAATGGCGCATTTAAAAGCCAAAGCTACCCGTCAGGATGATACTGAGCGGAAACAATGGAAATTATATCTGACCAAGCGTCTTTACCAAAAAGGCTATCAGCGAGAACAAATCATTAACTTGTTTCGGTTCATTGATTGGGTAATGCAGTTACCGCCAGAATTGGAAATCAAATTTCAGGAAGAAATCGGTCAATACGAGGAGGAAAAGACCATGCGTTATGTGACTAGCATTGAAAGAATGGGGATTGAAAAAGGTAGAGAAGAGGGCAGACAAGAGGGCAGACAAGAGGGCAAACAAGAGGGCAGACAAGAAGGTTTGCGGGAGGGATTGATAGCAGCAATTGAATTAGGTTTAGAACTCAAATTTGGTAGCGAAGGTTTGCAGCTTTTAACGGAAATTTCGCAGATTCAAGATTTGGAAATTTTAGAAACAATTAAAGCCAGAATTAAGATGGCAAATAATTTGAGTGAAATTCAGCAAGTCTATCAGTGATATCATGTCCGTCAGTTATTAACCATGATTGATGTAGGGGCGGGTTTGGGCAAGAATTTTAATCCTTGCCAATAACCTAAATAAACCCGCCCCGACGCAGGTTTAAAGATTGCATGAATAATATTCCTCAAAAAGGCACAAAGTCAACGTCCTAGCGCCAGCCTAACCAGGTGAAGAAATCCTGATGGGTGAAAAATTCCAAAGTCAGCAATAGCACTAACCCCAACATGGCAAACCGTCCATTAATTAACTCGGCGTAGGCTGTCCAACCAAAGGCTGGTGTGGGGGGGTAAGTAGGTTCGCTGGTAACGGGTTCCACAGGTGGTTTAGGTTCGGCTGTCATAACGGTTGTTTGTACCCTTGATGAAGATTCTAACTTTTGGACGGCTTCAATCAGCGATCGCGTTTCCGTTGTCCCCGCTGAAGGCTCAAAATCCGGCGGAAATTTCCCCCGCTGTAACATTTTTACTCCCAAGGGAAGCAAACTAATTAAACCCTGCCAGGAATTGCCCACCACTTGTAAGCCAAATTTCCGCTCGTCAATCCAGCCTCCTTGCTTGACTAGATCTATTAATACCTTGCGGTGGCGAATAGAGCGACTGGCAGTAGCATCTTGACGGTGGAGAATTTCCTGTTTAATTTTACCAATTTGATCCATAGGGGCAACTTCCATGGGACAAACCGTATTGCACTCATAACAGCGGGTGCAACCCCACACTCCTTGGGTTCCCTGCTGGTACTTCTCTAACCGCCCTGCCGTTTGGTCATCGCGGGAATCTGCCACCATCCGATAGGCTTTAGCTAGGGCGTGGGGACCGACAAAATCAGGATTGACGGCGGTGGCATTGCATTCAGAATAACAAGCACCGCACAATATACAGTTACCAGTTTGGTCTAACTTTTCCCGTTCGGCAGGCAATTGCAAAAATTCTCGTTCGGGAATTTGTCGCGCCTTGGTACTCACATAGGGTTCCACCGCTTCCAAATTATCCCAAAACTTCTGCATATCCACTACCAGATCCTTAATTACTGGCATATTCCCCATAGGAGCTACAGTAATTTCTGGCAGGGAATTTCCCCCAGTCGCGGTAACTAATTGAGTCGCTGCCGCCGAGATTTCTGCCAGTTTTGCCAATTCGCTGCCAACATTTTCTTTACAGGCGAGGGCAGAACGACCATTAATCCGCATCGAGCAACTGCCACAAATAGTATTGCGGCAATTTTTCCGAAAAGCAAGGCTGCCGTCCTGCTCCCACTTAATGCGATTAAGACATTCTAGAATTGTATTTCCTGGCTCCACATCCAGCGTATAATTCTGAATTCGAGGGGCAGAGTTTGGCTGTTGGCGGAGGATCTTAAAAATAACTTGCATATTCACAAGTGCTAAATTTATGCTGAGGGATGCAGGAGCGATCGCCCTAATTCCGGTGCATCAACTCCACCGGGGGGATAGTTTTGCCACTGCTGC
Source organism: uncultured cyanobacterium (assembly GCA_936920195.1). Taxonomy (GTDB): domain Bacteria; phylum Cyanobacteriota; class Cyanobacteriia; order Cyanobacteriales; family FACHB-T130; genus CAKZHE01. The sequence continues at coordinate 29,908 of CAKZHE010000277.1, forward strand.
CAGTCTCAAACTTAATTTCTTAGGCTTCAGACCAGGGTAGTTCTGTTATTTTACCGTAGGTGATGGCACGCGATCGCCTCATTTTCCATCCTAGGCCAGGGAATTATTGCCCTTAATCTAGTAAAATTTATAGATTTTTGATATTCGTTCACATTTGCGCTCAGAATCACCAAATTTCCCGGACTGACGATCGCTGACTGGGTTGCCGAAGCAGGTTTTTTTCCCTTTCCCCAGTTGCCCTAATTCCTCTTTGGGCAGTTTTGGGGTAACTATATAGATCTATTGGCACAATTTCCCCCCTACCCCTAGCCGCCGCCCCAAAATTCCGCCTTCTATCTTGATTATATAGAGCCAGATTGTCCCGGTCGTTTAATTTTAGGGAGCGCTCCATCTTCCTATTTGCCGTTCTCCCCGGCGCGGATTTACCAACCAGTCAGCAATTAACCCAGTTAATTTTACCCAGCTAGCCCCCGCTGAAGGCGATCAGGGGACATTAATCCCCTGGTGAAGATGGTGAAAAAAATTCAGCCTAGGGGCGATCGCCATCGGCTAACTGGCAGCGATCGCTAGTCCTCAATCTGGTTATAAAAATATCACCAACGGTTGACATCTAGCAACTACTATGGCTAACCAGCTTTTCCCCTGGGTAAAACTGGACAATGAGCAGGGATTCTACTTAACCTCAATCTATCTGAAGACTCAATCTGGAAATCGCCCCCAATAAAAATTTACCAACTTTAGAAAATATTTTCCAAAAAATTGTCACAGTTGAGGAATTTAGCTATATATTTTTTATAGGGTCAATTATTCCTCACTTGACTCAAAGTTACTATACTGGAAAACGAAGGATATTTTGTAAGACGATGAGTGAAACTGCAACCGCCCCACTGACCGGGAAAGCACTGCTTCAAAAAGTAAAAGAGCTTTCAAACTTACCCCGCCGAGAAACCGCCAAACGCTGCGGCTATTTCACGATCACTAAGCACGACCAAACTCGCGTCAATTTAACCGACTTTTATGACGCAGTCCTAGCAGCTAAGGGAGTTCCCCTCGATCCAGAAGGAACAAAAGATGGTCGCGGACGCGAACCGACTTATCGCGTCAGCGTTCACAAAAACGGTCAAATTGTTATCGGTGCCACCTACACCGAAGCGATGGGATTGAAGCCGGGAGATGAATTTGAAATCAAGCTAGGCTACAAGCACATTCACTTAATTCAAGTGGACAGCGATAAAAAAAGCCTAGTCGATGAGGAAGAAGCCGACGACGAAACTGAAGATGAGGATGAGTAAACAGCCAAAACTTCTCGTCTAGGTTTGCAGGGGATCAATTGGCTAGGGGATTTTCACAGGTTCGCTAGCTAAACTGCCCCGAAAAGCTGTCAAGGGACGGAGAAGAAAAGGTAAATTGGTTAGCACTGCTACCAAGGCAACTACCCTAATTTAACGGCTAGGGTTAGTCGCGCCTTTGTCGAGACTGGAGCAAATTTATAATTGGCCAGCAAATTCCGGCAAGCGGGGGTTCGTAAAAATTGACTGTGGAATGTCAAATTTTCTGAGTGACTTTACAAGCAGCAGAAACAAGTCCATCGACTCCCGCACAAATTTGCTGACAGACCAACAAGAATCCTCAGAGTTTGTCCTAGGGCATGAGCGATCGCCAGTCCGGTTATGGCAAGCTGAAGATCGCAGGTGAGTTTGATAAATTCCCGGAAATAGCTTTTATGGAGTGCAATGGGTAGGGGCGAAAAATATTCGTCCCTGCCTTTGCCTTGGAATTGGGTGCAGCAGACAGATAGGAATACCCCATCTGTTCGTCTTGCAACTAGGCTCAGTCCTCAGCTAGCCATCTTGACAGCAAAATTTTATGACTACTTTTGAGCAAACATCTGAATTTTGGCAGCAGGTAGTCCCCACCCTACCTGCTTTAATAAAAGCGATCGCCTTTTTTGCCCTTTGGCTGATACTTTGGCTACCTTTAGCCATTCCCGTCGCCAAAAAATTGCAATGGCAGCCGCGAACACCCCTCACCAGCGCCCAAAAATTACCCTTACTAGCTTCGCTATATTTAATTGCCCCCCTGATGGTTTGGGGAACTGCCCAACTAGAGGGCAAGAATTGGGCTGATTATGGCTGGTACTGGCAGCCCCAAACCTTAATTTCCCTGGGAATAGGATGGTTATTGGGCGTACTGGGTTTAGCCTTGATGTTTGGCATTCAAGGGGTACTGGGGTGGGTAAATTGGCAACCGCCCAAACAACCTGACTCCGGAGCGGGAGAGAAAAAGTTAAATTTAACTGATGCTCTGGCAACAGTGGTTTTACCGACGCTATTAATTGCTTTATTAATAAGTGCAATTGAAGAATTAATTTTTCGGGGGGTACTGCTCAATTTATTGCAACAAGATTATTATCCCGCGATCGCCGCCCTAATTTCCAGCTTAATTTTTGCCCTCCTGCATCTAATTTGGGAACAGCAGGATACTTTACCACAATTGCCGGGACTATGGTTGATGGGGATCATCTTAGTTTTAGCGCGATGGGTGGCTGGGGGTAATTTAGGATTAGCGATTGGGTTGCACGCCGGATGGGTGTGGGCGATCGCTTGTTTAGATACAATGGGAGCGATCGCCTATACTGGGAAAATCTCCCCTTGGGTGACAGGGATTGGTGGTAAACCCCTAGCTGGGTTCGCCGGGATAGTTTGCTTGCTAGCCACAGGTGCGATCGTGTTCAATTTTAAGTTTTAGTGCTTTGGAGTCAAAAACAAGTAATTCTCTGCTGGAGAACTAAGCAAAATGAAGCAAGAATTAATTGTTGACACTCCCCGGCCTAAAGGCACGGGGATTCTTTAATCAATGATTCGCCTTGCCCTAGCAGGCTTTCACCAACCAGAGTAGAGGGCGAATCTC
>CAKZHE010000278.1 GCA_936920195.1 uncultured cyanobacterium
TAGGGTGCGTTAGCGATAGCGTAACGCACCGTTAACTGGTAGGCGGTGCGTTACGCTGCCGCTAACGCACCCTACTAAATACTGTATGAACAGAAAACTCCGAAAAAGGCACAAAGTTAACAGCCTAGGCTCTACCTAGGAACGAGTAAAACAAGAAATTAGCAGGATATTGCCGTGAAATTTGCTTTTATTATTGATCCTATCCACTTGCTCGATCCCACCCACGATACTAGCGTGGCGTTGATGGAAGCGGCGCAAAAGCTGGGGCATGAAGTTTGGATTACCCAAGCGAATCTGCTCAGTGTCGCGCATAGTCAGGCACAGGCGTTGTTAACTCAAGTCGAACTTGTGCCAGTGGAATTGCAAAACGGGCTTTGGGTGGCAGCAACACCGTGGTATAAATTGGGCGATCGCCTTTGGCGACCTTTGGCAGAAATGGATGCGGTATTTATGCGGACAGATCCGCCTGTTACCGTGCCGTATTTGTATGCTACTTACATTTTAGACTACATCAATCCCCAAAAAACCTTGGTGGTTAATGCTCCGGCGGGAATTCGGGCAGCCAATGAAAAAATGTATGCGCTGCAATTTACCAAAGTGATTCCAGAGACGATTGTCACCCAGGATAAAGAGGTAATTCGGCAGTTTGTCACCGATAAGGGAGAAGCAGTGCTTAAACCCTTGGGGGGGAAGGCAGGGGAAGGAATTTTGTTTTTGGCAGCAGGCGATCGCAATTTGAATTCTTTGGTTGAAATTAGCACTAAATGGGGCAAAGAGCCAGTGATGGTGCAAACCTATCTCCCAGAGGCAAAGGAGGGCGATAAGCGAATTATTTTACTGAATGGGAAACCGATTGGCGCGTTGAATCGCATTCCGACGGGAACTGATTTTCGGGGCAATATGGCGGTGGGTGGCAGAGTGGCGCTGACAGAAATTACCGAGCGAGAGCAATTTATTTGTGCGGAAGTGGGGTCAAAATTGTCCGCTGACGGATTATACTTTGTGGGAATTGATGTGATTGGCGGTTACTTAACAGAAGTTAATGTCACCAGTCCTACGGGAGTTCGAGAAATCGATCGGTTGAATGGCATTTCTTTGGGAGTAGAAACAATCAAATGGGTAGAAACAACGGTTAAAGAAAAAAGCCGATAAAGGCAATTTGCCCAAGTCGATGCACTCCCGTAGGGGCAATCCCCCCGTGGTTGCCCCAATATGTAGGGGTAGGCACGGGGGCGCTACCCCTACATATTTACACTTATGATATTGATTTTTCATTCCTTAAAGCAATGGGACAAAAAACCAAACCGCCGCAAATAGGTGTGGCAGTCGTAGGCACAGGATTCGGGCAGAAAGTTCACATCCCTGGATTGCAAGAACACCCCCGCACTCAGGTAGTGGCAGTTTATCATCGAGATTTAGCCAAAGCTCAAGCGGTGGCGGCGGGGCATCAAATTCCCCACGCTTGTCAAACCTTGGAAGATGTTTTGGCGCTGCCAGAAGTAGAGGCGGTGACAATTTCCACGCCGCCGTTTCTGCACTATGAAATGGCAAAGAAAGTATTGCAAGCAGGCAAGCATTTATTATTGGAAAAGCCTGTAACTTTAAATGTTGCCGAAGCTAGGGAGTTAGCCGATTTAGCGGAAACTCAAGGTGTGGTGGCTTTGGTGGATTTTGAGTTTCGGTTTGTTCCCGTATGGCAACTTTTGGCAGAATATTTAGCTGAAAATTATGTGGGGAAGAAAAGACTGATTAAAATTGATTGTTTAGTTCCCAGTCGGGCTGATGCCGATCGTCCTTGGAATTGGTATGCTCGTCAAGAGCAAGGTGGGGGAGTTTTGGGAGCAATTGGTTCTCATATCTTTGATTATGTGCATTGGTTGTTTGGGGATATTAAGTGTTTATCGGCTAAATGTAGCACCGCTATTCCCCTGCGTCGCGATCCTGAAACGGGCGAAATGAAAGTTGTGGATTCGGAAGATACTTGTTTGCTGATGTTGGAATTGGCAGATGGTACGCCTTGTCAAATTTGCTTGAGTTCAGTCACTTACCAAGGGCGAGGACATTGGGTGGAAATATATGGCGATCGCGGTACGCTAGTCTTGGGTAATGATAATCAAAAAGATTATGTCCACGGTTTTCGACTTTGGGGTGCGCTGACGGGCAAAGCGTTGACGGAAATCGAAGTGCCGAATCGGTTGATCTTTGCTAAAAACTATTTAGATGGTAGAATTGCTCCATTTATTCGGGTAGTCGATCAATGGATATTAGGGATGGAGCAGAAAGAAGAGTTTGCCAACGCTCCCACTTTACGCGCCGGAGTTTATTCGCAACTGTTAATGGATTTAGCCCAAATATCCCATGCTCAAAGAAGTTGGGTAGAAGTATCGCATGATGAATGAAGAATTGGCGCGATCGCTAGAGGAGAAAAATCACCCCAACACAGCTAAAGAACTAAGTTTAGCTGAAATGCAGCAATTAGTCCAGCAACTAGAACAACAATTAGCGCAACAGCAGCATTATTTCCAACAATTTCAACGGTTAGCTAATAATAATTGGCAGCGTTGGGGGCGCGATAAAATAGAAACAGATCGTCGTTTGGAGGCGATGCAGCAGCAGATTAATCAACTACAACTGGAAAATCAGCAGTTGCTAGCGAGGAAAAAAAGAGCGATCGTTCTTCCTCAAATTCCCCAAGATCCTAAAAATCTAGTTAATTCCTCATTAATTATTTTATTATTGCTGATTGCGGGTGCAGTTTCGCTCAAATTAGGAATTTATCACGGGCAAATTATTGCTAATCCTTTTCCGAATGAATATCGCGAGGGCGCAGTTTTATTAAGTACGGATTTGTTGTTGAAAGGTGGCAATCCCTATAGTTTAAGCAATCAACCAGAATATACTAACGTTTATGGCATAATTTACAATTTGGTAGTTGCCCCGTTTGCCAAGTTGTTTGGGATGAGTTTACCAGTACATCGGATAGTTTCAGGATTTTTCATTCTGGCATCCTGTGGCATCTTTTTCTCTGCCCTCCGCTGGCAAAAAACCACCTTTTTTTGGGCAATTAGCGGCACGCTAATTTTGTACAGTCACTTACTTTATTTTACCACGCCTTTAACTAGACCGGATAGCCTGGGATTCTGTTTATTTTTAGCGAGTTTGCTGATTCCTTGGCGCTGGCAATATTCCAATAAAAGTCTTTTAATTAGCAGTATTTTAGGAGTTTTAGCTTTTTTCACCAAGCCTTATTTTATTTTATCTGTGGTTTATTTGGGTAGTTATTTGTTTTTGTTTAAATCGAAAAGAAAGGGCATAACTCAAGGTATTTTTGTTTTAGGATTGGGGGCGATCGCGCTTTTATTGATCAATCAAGTATTTGAAACCTATCTGAATAATACGATTTGGATTCATGTCAATGTCGCCGCTGGAAATTTTAATCATGCGATTCGACAATTGGGCAGTTATATGCAAATCAATTTTGGTCTAAGTTTAATTTTATTGTTATTAGTAGTTTATTCTGGAATTATTTTCTTTAAAAAACTACCTAAAGCCAAGTTCAAGATTGATTTATTCAACTTGAGAAAGCCGTTATTGAATCTGAATATTAATCTGATCGATTTTTGTTTGCTATCATCGCTAATTTTATTTTTAATCAAATTGGGACAACATACCGGGAGTTGGTTAATTTATGCCCATCATTTAATTTCACCTTTCTTGATTTTTGCTACTTGCATTTTTTTAACTGCTCGCAGTAAAGATATTCGTACCTATTGGCTGAATCCATTTTTGATTTTGTTAGTGATTATTAATTTACTCCAAGTTTCTTCAGAGCAGTTTCTACCAACCCTAGATTATGGCTTACCAGCTTGGCGCAATCTCACCGCTTTGGTTTCCCGTTATCAAAATATTTTTAATTCTCCGGCGATCGCCTCACTTTTAGTTGCCCAAGGCAAAAAGGTATATGATTCAGGACAATCGGAATATTTTGTCAATGCTTCAGCCAATTTAACCCTAGATAATCAATCTAAAATTCAACAGCGCAATCAAGAGTTTTCCCAAGAAATTGCCCAATCTTTACAAGCCCAAAAATACGACTTAGTAGTTTTAACCAAAGGACATTCTCCCTTTATTCCCACAAATTTACTCAAAAAATATTACCAATATCAAAGCACGGCGATCGCGCCTATGTCTGCCAAAGTCAAACGCAATTGGCAGCTAGAAATTTGGACTCCCAAACCGTAAATATAGCGCCTGTGAATCATAAGTGCAAATGTGTAGGGGTAGCGCCCCCGTGCCTACCCCGTTAAATTGGGGCAACCACGGGGGGATTGCCCCTACGACGCACTATATATCAGGCATCAACAACCGGAAATTTCACGAATTATGGAGATTTTAATATTTTGACCCCAAATTGTGCTTTAATGACTTCAAAATCTGTGAATTGGCTATTTTCTTGGTAAACCGCTTCGAGTTCAGCTAGTCTACCTAAAATTATGAACTTCGTTGACAAATTAAATGGCGCGATCGCTCGCAATCATAGTTTACTATTTGCCGGACTCGATCCCAACCCGGAAATCTTGCCTACCACTCCTAGCAGCGATCTAATTACCAATCTGCGCGAATGGCTACAATTTACTATTACTGCCACCAAAGATCTCGTTTGCGCCTACAAACCTACCCTCGGCTTCTACCAAGCACTAGGCGCACCAGGGATTGAATTATTGGAACAGATTTTAGCCGCTATTCCCGATCATATTCCAGTTATTCTCGATGCTAAACATGGCGACTTAAACACCAGCAGCATCTTTGCCAAAACTGCCTTTGAAAAATGGCAAGTTGATGCCGTTACTTTAAGCCCCTATTCTGGACAAGATCATATTGCTCCCTTTTTACTTTATCCTCATAAAGCTGCCTTTGTCCTCTGCTGTACCTCCAATCCTGCCGCCGTTGCTTTGCAGGAATATCCGGCGAAGAAATCTCCCCTTTACCTACAAGTAGTCAACGAAGCACAATCCTGGGGAACTCCCGAACAATTAGGCTTAGAAGTGGGCATTAATCAACCAGAAGTTTTAGCTCGCATTCGTGCGATCGCCCCAGAAAGAGTAATTTTAGCTCGCAGTATTTGGACAGGAGATTGCCATCTAAAAGATGTTTTAGCGGCAGGATTAAATGCTTATGGGGAAGCTCTATTAATTCCCATTCCTCAAGAAATTTTAACTCAAAAATATCCCGTTATAGGGATTAAATCCCTGAACGCCGAAATTAATCAAGCCAGAGATATTGCCATTCAATCTGCTGCTACCTGTAGTATTTGGGTTCCTGACGTTTGTCTGTTAAACCAACATCCCCATTTAGACTTGATTTTACAACTTTATGATCTGGGCTGCATTATGTTTGGCAGTTTCGTCCAGGCATCAGGAGCCACCTTTCCATATTACATCGATTTGCGAAAAATTATTTCTAATCCGCAAATTTTCCATCAAATTTTGCTAGCCTATAGTGAAATCCTCAAAAACTTAGAATTCGATCGGATTGCGGGCATTCCCTACGGTTCTTTACCCACCGCCACCGGGTTAGCATTGCAACTAAATCGCCCCATGATTTTTCCCCGCAAAGAAGTCAAAGCTCACGGTACGCGGCGCGTCATTGAAGGTAACTTTGAACCAGGGGAAATGGTAGTAGTCGTAGATGACATTTTGATCAGCGGTAAAAGTGTTATGGAAGGAGCCGAAAAAATTAAATCTGCGGGTTTAAATGTGCGCGATATCGTGGTATTTATTGACCACGAACAAGGTGTCAAAGACAGATTGAAAACTAATGGCTATCAAGCGCACTCAGTTTTAACCATCTCTGAAATTACTGAAACCTTGTATCAAGCTGGTAGAATTAATGAGCAACAATTTCAAGCCCTAGCCGAAGTTTAAATTCTCCCATTCCCTCTCATCTATGTCTCTGAACGATGTATTAATCTGGTTAGTCTATATCTCCTGTGCCTCAATTTTATTCTATGGAGTTAGATTGCCTTCAGCCTATAGATCTTATATGTGGCGGTGGATGGCGGTGGCGGCATCAGTGGTAGCTGTTACAGCTTTGATGTCTGCGATGAAATTTCCCAAAGCTGGAATTATTGGCGGCTGCTTGTGGTTATTATTGATTGTAGTTCCCTTGGTTATTTCTAAGAGATTTAATCAACAAGTGAATAGTCAAAATTTTGCTGAAGCTATAAAAACATCGATATTTTTACGCTGGTTATATCCCAATAATTGGCAGGAACAAATAGAATTATTACGCGCTTTGGAATTGGCTAAAGTAGGATCTGTTGCCGAAGCTAATGCGATTTTAGAACGTTATAAAAATGTGAATACTACCATCGGGAGATCGGCGATTATTCAGCTTTATCAAATGGGCGATCGCTGGTCAGAAATGCTAGAATGGATGCAGAAAGAAATTGCCCCGAATGTGTGGCAAGAAGATGGGGCGATCGCTGTTTTTTATCTCCGCGCTTTAGGAGAAAATCATCAACTCAATGAATTACTCCAATCATGGCATCGCTACAACACTGCCATCGAAAAAATCAAAGATCCTGTGACTAAAAATTTGGGACGGTTGTTTATTTTAGCATTTTGCGGTGAAGTAGAATTAGTCAAACAAATATTAGCCGGAAACCTGAAGGTACTGCCAGAATATACCAAAGACTTCTGGTTAGCCACTGCCAATTATGCCGCAGGCAATGAAGTAATTGCTCGCGAACAACTATCAAAGTTGTGTAATACTAGCGATATTCGCATCCAGAATGCTGCTCAAAGACGCTTGTCTGAACCGATAGCTATAGCATCTGCTACTTTAACAGTAAACTCCAAACAAATTCTAGACCAAATCAATCGAGAAATCGCTGAAGAAGATAAATATAATCTGAGAGATTATGGCAAAGGCAAGAAAGCGATCGCCACTTATACCATTATTAGTTTAAACTTACTGGTATTTGGTTTAGAGCTGGTTTTCGGAATTGGCAATAACCTCTCTATTATCAATCAATTAATCGCATCAGGCAACATTGATTTATACGTCTTTTATAAATTAGCTTCAGCGGGTAGCACTAATATCTACAATCTTTATCAATTAGGGGCATTACTGCCAAATTTAGTTGTCCAGGGAGAACCCTGGCGATTAGCAACTGCCATTTTCCTACACTACGGTTGGCTGCATCTAGCAATGAATATGCTTGCCCTATATTATCTTGGTCCCTTCGTAGAATTTTCCCTAGGAATACCGCGATATTTATTGATTTATTTTGGGGCAGGAATCGGCTCAATGGGGGTAGTTTCTGCCATGACATTATGGGGATATTCCCAATCTAACTTTGTAGTCGGTGCGTCAGGATGTATCATGGCGTTAATTGGGGCAATGGCTGCCATCTTATTGCAGGGTTGGCAGCAGGAAAAATCTAAATTAGCTGCCCAACGCCTGCGAACAATCTTATTAATTATTAGCTTGCAAGTGGTGTTCGATCTCAATACTCCCCAAATCAGCTTTATTGGTCATTTTTCAGGAGTAATTCTGGGCTTTATAATTGGTTTTTTGTTAAACTACAAATGGCAAACAAAGTCTAAGTAAAGAGGACTTACGCAACGCCTCTATAAGTAGGGTGTGTTAGCGCAGCGTAACGCACCATAAACGCTATATGCGGAGCAACTGCGTAAGTCCTGCAAAGAGGAAAGCGATCGCCCTCCTCTTTCCCTAGTTTTACCTTTCTGCCAACCATCTAGTTAAATCCGATACTTGCTCAAAATCAAGCAATGCTTCTGCCAACGCTTCCAACTCCAAAATCGATAGTTGTTGAATTTGTTTTTGAAGTTTTGGACTAATTCCCCCAAATTTGCGCCCTAACAAGCGAAAAATCAAAGCCAACTCCCCCTCCTGACGACCTTCCTGACGACCTTGTTGTAACCCCTGCTGGAGTCCTTCTGCCAATATTTCTTGGTAAATTACTGATTCTCTAATCATACCTTGACTGAAAATACGACGAATTAAATTTTTCTCAAATCTCAAACCAGCTAATAGTTCTACCGAAGCCGATAAATTTTGTCTTTCGCTGGTTTCTTCAATAGTAGCTACTTGAGCCGCTACTTGCTGCAATAAAGTCTCCGGCGAGTCTGTTTTTGCCAAAGTTGCCAGAGGTAATAGTCCCGGATTAGCTAATAAGGGAGCCGGATCTTGCTCCCAGAGTCGGATAACTCGATAGCGATGCCCAGTATTCTCGGCTCTAAATTCTTCAGTAAATACTGCCTCCACATTAGTTCGTTTTAAGAAGACAATAATTTGGGTAATCGGACAACGGTACTCACGGTGTAACCTTACCCAATAATCTAGCATTCTTAGGGGCAAAGGTGGCTCGGACTCCGGAGTAGTTTGAAATTCCAGGTGGAGAATCTGGTTAGCTGCTCGCAAAAGGATGACGGCATCGGCACGGATTGGTTCTAAACTGAGTTCGGTTTTGACTACTTCGGCTGAGATTATTTCTGCTGATAGCAGCCAGCGAATAAAGTCAAGGGGATTTTTTTCTACTAGGCGTTTGCACAGGTTATCGTAGCTCAAGGAATTACCCTTTTATCTTTGTTGGAGTATCTTGTCTATCCAAGTATTTTAACTCTTTATTGCCATGTTACACTAATTATGCCAGGAATTACGCATTTACTCCGCATATAGCGTTGATGGTGCGTTACGCTGCGCTAACACACCCTACTGATAGAGGCATTGCGTAAATCATGTATGCGAATAAATATTTATTTTGTCAAACTTAATTGAGCTAACACTTCTTGGGAGTCAAAACAAAAATGAGTTATTCTGTCAATCTTTCAGCAAAAGCAATGAATTCGATTGTTGAAGCAATTGAGTTTCGGCTGCAACAATACAAAAATCAACTTACTGAATTAACCGATGAAAATGAGATTTCAGATGACTGTGCTAGAATTGAAAAAATATGCGATCGCTTGTTTTCTTTGCTTGACTGTATATGTGCTGATAGCAATGAATGGACGGAAAATGTAGATGAATTGGAAAAAATTACCAGTTGGGAAACTGCTCAAACAAAGTTATTAGAATCTGGATTTGAGTATGAGGCGATCGCGATTGAATACGAGCCTACTAAAATATCTCCCACAAGCGATAACTTGGGAGCCAATCATTATCCTGAATCTTGGGATGCTAGACCTGAAAAATGGATAGTAAATCTGTATAATTTTCAGGAATCTGAATTTGGTTTCGGCTATAATCTAACTTCTGCTCCCATCTACTTTGAGATGCAAATCTCACGAAGAAGATTGCCTTTAGAAGCGAGTGAACAACTTAGCCCAGACTTACACAACAGCACTGTCAATACCCGTAGGTTGGGTTGAAACGATAGTGGAAACCCAACATTTATCAGTCGTTTGTTGGGTTTTGCTGTCGCACAACCCAACCTACAATTATTCGATTTATTGAGATGGATAAGATGAATAATGAGATTTCTGTAGCTTTCACTTAGTATCGATTTCGGCTACGTGCTGCCTGTCTATGAACTTCTTGGAGATTGATTATGTATCAAGACGCAATTGTGGAAGAGATTCATCGAATTCGTGAGGAGTATTCGCGGTCATTTGACCACGACTTGAAAGCCCTCTTCGCTGATTTACAAAAACAGCAGGCAGCAAGCGGTAGAAAAGTTGTGAGCTTGTCGCGGAAGCGGGGTCTAACAACACGTTGCTTAAATCTGAGTGAACCCGCCCCACAGGGTCAAAAATTTAGCATTAACTGACTTTAACAGTGCATCGGGGCGGGTTTATTCAGGTTATTGGTGAGGATGAAAATTCATCCCCAAACCCGCCCCTACGATTTAAAGATATCGTAGAAAAAAGAGATAAATTTACCCCTTTCTACTAGGACTTACGCATAACTGACCTATTTAGTAGGGGCGAATGGCCATTCGCCCCTACACCTAGCGGTTGACTTAATCTGCTCCCTCAATGGGGGCAAAACCTTGCCGTTGAATATTTTCCGTGACGGCGCGGGGTTCGAGGAATTGTAGCAGGTAATCGGGACCGCCAGCTTTGGAACCAACTCCAGAAAGTTTGAAACCACCGAAGGGTTGCCGGGAAACAATGGCTCCGGTAATCCCGCGATTAATGTATAAATTTCCCACTTCAAATTCCACGGTGGCTCGCTGGATGTGGGAAGGAGTGCGGGAATAGAGTCCCCCAGTTAAGGCAAATTGGGTACTATTAGCTAGCGCGATCGCTTCTGAAAAATCCTTCGCTCGCATCACTGCTAAAACTGGACCAAAAATCTCTTCTTTGGCAATGGTAGCAGTGGACGGCACATTGGTAAAGATGGTTGGACCAACAAAGTATCCCCCCTCCGGTGCAGGCATTTCCAAAGCTAATTCCGCTTCGGTTTTCCCTTGGGCAATATATTCCCGTATTCGGTTCATGGCACTGGCATCGATGACTGGACCAACTTGGGTACTGGGTAATTCCGCTCGCCCCAGATTGAGCGATCGCGTGGCTTCTACCAATCGTCCGATAAAGGCATCATAAACTGGTTCCAGGACAATAACGCGGGAACAGGCAGAACATTTTTGACCGCTATAACCAAAGGCGGAATGAACCACTCCGGCAACGGCTTGATCGAGGTCGCAACTTTCATCGACAATGATGGCATTCTTGCCGCCCATCTCGGCAATTACCCGTTTTAAATGTTTTTGTCCCGGTTGTAAAATGGCAGCTTCGGCATAAATCCGACAACCCACTTCTTGGGAACCAGTAAAAGCAATACCGTGGATATCGGGATGTTTTACCATGTAGGAACCAACGGTGGAACCCTTACAAGGAACATATTGGAAAACTCCGGGGGGAATTCCGGCATCGATCAAAATTTCGGCTAGTTTGGCAGCAATGACGGAAGAAACTTCCGCTGGTTTGAGTAAAGTACAATTTCCCGCCACTAAGGAAGCCACTGTCATTCCCGTGGGAATTGCTAAGGGGAAATTCCAGGGGGAAATAATTACATTGATGCCGCGTGGTTGGTAATGATAGCGATTATTTTCCCCGGCAATATCATAGTTATAACCGGAATCCAACCGTTCCATTTCGTCGGCATAATAACGACAAAAATCAATCGCTTCTGAAACTTCGCCATCAGCTTCCCGTAACGGTTTACCAGTTTCCAGTACCATCCAAGCTGCCAAGATATGCCGCCGCTGTAACATTAATTCCCCGGCGCGACGTAAAATATGAGCGCGATCGCTCGCTGATGTCCTCTTCCAACTAGCAAAGGCATTTTTAGCCGCTTGAATCGCCTGCTCTGCCTGTTCAATGGAAATCAAACCCACCTTGCCAATCAATTCGCTGTAGTTGGAGGGATTCACCGAATCAACGCTTTCCAAAGTATTTTGAAATTGACCATTAATAATTGGTTGATAGCGCTGTCCTAATTGTTGGCGCACCGTCACTAAAGCCTGTTCCGCTTGCGATCGCAGTTGTTGATTGGCATAATCGGTATCAGCCACATTGTGAAAAGCACCGGGACGTTTGGCAATGGGGGGTTTTTCCTGAACTGTCGGCGGTGCTAACAACTCTTCAATCGGACGATCTTCTAAATTTTGGCGCAGGAAAGAACTATTCGCCGTATTTTCCAACAACCGCCGAATTAAATAGGCCATTCCCGGCAACAAATCACCGTAGGGACAATAAACCCGTACCCGATAACCTTGGTCTGCGATCGCTTTGGCAATTTTATCACCCATGCCATACAAAACTTGTAACTCAATATTCCGCCGGGGAATTTTTAAAGTTTCGGCAATGGCGATCGCTCTGGCTTGAGATCTGGCATTATGACTACCAATGGCAGCATAGAGATATTGATGATTTTCCAACAACAACTGAGTTAACTTCTCGAAATTTAGATCCGTCGCCGCCTTATCATTAAATACAGGTTGAGGCCAATCCTTTTGTTGAGCTTTAATCGTCTCTTGGTCCCAATAAGCGCCCTTAACTAACCGCACCGTTACCGGACAACCTCGCTGTTTTGCCCAAGCAATTAAACCCTGCAAATCTTTCTCCGTATCGCGCAGATAAGCTTGCAACGTCACGCCAATATCTGTCCGCGTCCGAAACTCTTCTTCTAACAATAACTGCTTGAGAATCGCCAGGATCAAATCCTTATAGGCATACTGCTCCATATCAAAGTGGACAGCCACCCCCAATTCCCGAGCGCGACGCAATAAAATCCGACAGCGAGCGATCGCTCTTTCCTGGGAACCTTGGGGATCTAACGGGTCAAATTGGGAGTAAAATGCGGTTAACTTTACCGAAACCTGTACCCTGGGTAAATTTTCCCCATCCGCACTGTCAATGGCAGCTATCGGCGACCAAGTTTTGGCCACTTCGCTGAATTGCGCCATCAATTCCAAATAACGGTCTAAATAGGATTGCGCCTCTGTCTCCGTAATGACTGCTTCTCCCAGCAAGTCAATGGTGAACGCCATCTTATCCTTCCGCAGCCGTTCAATGGTTTTAATCGCCTGCTTGATATTTTCCCCGGCAATATATTTATGCGCCAAAGATTCCACCGCCGCCGTCACCGTAGTGGCAGCTAACTGCCCCGGCACCGAATCCCCGGTGGTAAAATTGAGCATCCCCTTCAATGCCGCAGGCAACTCCACCGATTCATCGCCCAAATATTCTTGCAGATGGCGGGCAATTTCGGTCTTACTCCGCAGGGATGGCAGACAATCAATAAACCGGAATAACTGCACTCGCAGGCCGGGATTGCCCATCGCCCAAGCTAGTAGCTTATCATCCCAGCGCATTTGATCGCGCATTTGGGCAAACAACGAACGGCCTTCCTTAGTTGCCGCCAGCAATTGTTTAGCGATCGCTTGAGTTTTGGTTTCGTAAGTGGTATCTAATGCTTGTACAATCACGGCTTGCCGACTCCTAGGAACAGGGAACAGGGAACAGAGGGAACAGGGAACAGGGAACAGGGAACAGGGAACAGGGAAGAGAGGGAAGAGAGGGAAGAGAGGGAATAGGGAACAGGGAAGAGAGGGAAGAGAGGGAATTGGGAACAGGGAAGAGAGGGAAGAGAGGGAATTGGGAATTGGGAAAAGACCGCCCCTATCTTACCAAAGTTCCCGCTAGAATATACGTTGTTGGCAAGCGATCGCCCTCATAATATAAGATTAACTTATTTAACTTCCTTCCCGATCAAAATATTTTGAACATAGAATTTTCCTGATATTTCTACTAGCCAGCAGTATCTTTGAGAGCAAGCCTCAATACAGATGTGCAATTTGGTTGCTCCCTAAATCAATGACTGAAAAAAGAAACAATTGCTATTGGAAAATCATGTCTTTAGCGATCGAGTTGGCATCATTATCCAGCCAGATATAACTGCTGAAAATGTTGCTATTCCAACTCTGCCTGCACATCTGCTCTGCTTATCTTCAGCCCCGTTTGACTGCCAATTTCACAAAATATTCACAACTTTTTCCTAGAATATTCTTCCATGAGAAGAAATTTAGCTAATCATTCACTATGGCTCTAAAATTCTTTAGCAATAGAATTAGCTAGTCGTTTTTATTCCCTCAAAACCAGATACAATCAGCCAAAGCCAACTTTCAAAAAATGAGCGGACGAATATCCCAATCCATCGACTATTATTTTTTTATTACTATTTAATAGTATGATTTTATTCTTACGGAGGAATAATCAGGGATTATCGATTTTGCCGAAAATTAATCTTTACTGTATTTTCACTCATTCTTCACTCTATTTTTACTTTATCTGTGTTCTATTGGTATCTATAGCAGCTATTGTTTCAGCAGCTTGTGTTATTATCAAAATTAGTATTGAAGGTTAAAACCGTTTCAACAACTCACACTGTAAGGATGGAAAAAATGGCGGAAAATTCTACATACATCAAAAGATTGCTGGAAACAAAGCAGTGCAAGGGTGGCGATTTAACCAATGCTAATCTCAGCGGTTCGGAATTGAGCGGCGCTGAACTAGGGGGCGCTAAACTGCTATTTGTTAATCTGAATGGTGCAAATATGAGCGGCGCTAACTTGAGCGGTGCTAACCTCTGTTTTGCCAATTTAGTAGCAACTGATTTATCTGGCGTTAATCTCAAAGGTGCCGATGCTCAAGGCAGTAATTTATTTGATGCCAAGCTGAATGGCAGCAATCTCAGCGGTATCGATTTAAGCTTTGCCAATTTAGTCAGCAGCGACTTGAGCGAAACTAACCTCAGCGGCGCAAATTTGAGCAATGTTAATCTAGCCGGAGCTAATTTGGCAGGTGCGAACCTCAGCGGAACTAATTTAAACGGAGCCAATTTAGGCGGCAGTCATCTAGTTGGCGCTAAATTGTTGAGTGCGGATTTAAATGATGCCAGACTCGTCAATGCTGATTTGAGCCGCGCCAATCTGAGCAGTTCTGACTTTAATTCGGCTAATCTCAGTCATGCCAATTTGATGCACGCCAATCTCAGTAACGCTAATCTTGCCAATACCAATTTGAGCAATGCCAATTTGAGCAATGCCAATCTCAGTGGCGCTGACTTGAGCCATGCCAACTTGAACAATACCAATCTCACCAATGCTATTTTGATTGGAGTGAATTTGAAAGGAATTAACTTAGCCACAGTTAATCTGACTAATGCCAAGCTAGACAACGCCATTGACAGTTACTCAGAAACTCAGCCATTAATTCATACCAATAATACCAGCATTCCTGTCCATGCCTTTTGATGTTGGCGATGTCTAGCCAGAAGATGGCTGATTGGACTTCTCAATCCCAAACAATATCTGAGCGGCAACACTCAGATATTTTGTTTTGGGTATCGATAAAAGCACTAGGGATGATTGGCAACCGCAATAAGCAGGTGGTTATAATTAAAGTAAAAAATCAAATTAAGTTTGTAGTTGGGCTTCAGCCCTCCGGATTGGGGCTGAAGCTAGGCTGTTGACTTTGTGAGCTTTTCGGCAATTTCATTCATGCAATAACCGTGTTCGATATTTAACTCCCCTTAAACTGGTTCCTAGGCTCTGCCTGGGAACCGAATCGAGAGGCTCTGCCTCGCTTTGTCATCCGAGGCAGAGCCTGGGAACGAGTAAACAGATACGAAACTGCATGAACAGAAATCCCCTAAAAAGGTACAAAGTGAACAGCCTAGGCTGAAGCCCAACTACGAACTTTTGCTTATAGTCTTTTTTTTCATTCCTAAATTCAAATAAATTTAAGCATTGTAGCGATGAACTTTGGCAGTAGACTGTTCTGGCTCAGAATCTATTACCAAAGGTATCCCCTTCTGATTCGGATTGATAACTAGCGGTGGGACTGGCTTATTCAATAAATTGCTCGCATCCAATATTTGCAATCCCTCAAGAATGCCATCCCGCACCACGGGTTCTGATTCTCGACTGAGCATCAGGCAAAAATAATCTGCTACTGTCCGGCGGGCTTCTGGGTCTAATTCGCGATTTTGATAAGATTTGCTCAGTTGTCGCACCGCAATTAATCTTTTCAGGGGGTCACTATCCGTCAAGTGGGCTAACATCTGATTCAGGCGCACCTCTTGGCGATTAATTTGGCGGTGGGTGGATTGCCACAACAATAATCCCACCGTGGCTAGAGTGCCAAAACCCTGCAAAATAGCTCCCGCCGCCATCCAAGGACTTTTTAATTCCGTCCAAACCGAAACTGCCATGAAGGTACTAAATGCGGCGATGCCACCACTGCCGACAGCTACGGTTAGCTGGCGGTTTGTGCCGCTGAAGAGACGGCGCAAACTCGACCAGTGAACTTGCCAGTCCCACTTCTGCATGAAATAAACTAACAGCATGACGGAAACTCCTGCTGCTGTCGCCAGGAGCAGTTGCCAATTCCACAGCAACATTGCCGTCACAAAACTTACCCCCAACAGCCAACCGGGAGGGGTAAGCCGATGAAGGTGCAGCCGTCTCAAGATTTTCAATTTAGATTTAGTTAGTGGCGAGCCTTGTATTTGGTTGACATACTCCTCTGGCTAAAGCAAGCGAGGATTCTAGGGTCAAACAGCGAAAGCAGGCGTAGCCCGTCTTATATCACCTAACCTAACGGTCGATGCCCCGACAACGTAGGATTCTAGTATAGCTTCTTATGCCCTAAAGGGCAGGGCTTTAAACCCATTATTTTTGGTAACAACTTGCTGCCACCAAGACGAAGCCTGTGCCACGGTGCATTCCTACTAGATGAGGATTCGGCAATACTTGCTCAGTCTCCTATCATAGCGGGATGAGGGCGATCGCGCTAGCACCCTCACCCAGTGGGAAAGTCAATCAATTTTGGCAGCACAAGCAAATTACCACTAGAGTGCTATGCTAGAACGATAATGATTATCATTCTAGTCAAATGACCCCTATTCAGTCTTCAGTCAGAGCGATCGCCTTTGGCGCTGGGCTTCGCCCAATCGCGCCCCCAAATCAGCCCGAAACCCCAGTTATACCAACGATCCATCGCCCCCGCCGTCTGCGGCGCACCGAAACCCTGCGGCGGATGGTCCGAGAAACCGTGTTGCGAGTGGAAGATCTGATCTATCCCCTATTTGTGATGGCAGGGGAAAATCAGCAGATTGAAATTCCTTCCATGCCGGGTTGCTATCGCTATACCCTAGATTTGCTGCTGAAGGAAGTGCAAACAGCTATTGATTTAGGAATTGGCGCGATCGCCCTTTTCCCTCTAATTGCCGAAGATCTCAAAGACAATGCTGGCACAGAAAGCTACAACCCCAAAGGCTTAATTCCCCGCACCCTGAGAGCCATCAAACAAGCATTTCCAGACATTTTAGCGATCGCAGATGTTGCCCTCGATCCCTACAGCAGTCAAGGGCATGATGGCATCGTCAAAGATGGCAAAATTCTCAATGATGAAACCGTGGCGATCCTCGTCAAACAGGCATTAACCCAAGCCGAAGCTGGAGCCGATATTGTTGCGCCCTCCGATATGATGGATGGGCGAATTGGGGCAATTCGGAGCGCCTTGGATGCAGAAGGTTGGATTAATGTCGGCATTTTGGCCTATTCTGCCAAATATGCCTCCGCCTATTATGGCCCCTTCCGGGATGCCCTAGATTCGGCTCCCAAATTTGGCGACAAAAAAACCTATCAAATGGATGCCGCCAATGCCAGAGAAGCAATCAAAGAAATCGATCTAGATATTGCCGAAGGCGCAGATATTGTCATGGTAAAACCAGCCCTCGCCTATCTAGATATCATTTATCAAATCAAGCAACATACTCATCTCCCGGTAGCTGCCTATAACGTCAGTGGAGAGTATGCCATCATCAAAGCAGCGGGATTACAGGGATGGATTGATGAACAGAAAGTCATTTTAGAAACTTTAACCAGCATCAAGCGAGCCGGAGCCGATTTAATTCTCACCTACTTTGCCAAAGATGTTGCCTTGCTATTGCGCTAGAGCTATTTTGAATTCGGAGAAACTTCAATGATTAACCAACTTGCTCAACCAGAAATGGAACTGCAAATCCCCAAATATGGGATGCCTGTCACCATTATTACAGGGTTTTTAGGCAGCGGCAAAACTACTCTGCTAAATCACATTTTGAACAATCGCCAAGATTTGAAAGTGGCGGTATTGGTCAATGAATTCGGCGACATTGATATTGACAGTCAGTTGTTAGGTTCCATTGATGAAGATATGGTTCAACTGAGTAATGGTTGTATTTGCTGCACCATTAATGACAGCTTGATTGATGCAGTATATAACGTTTTGGAAAAAGAAGAACCCATTGATTATCTAGTCATTGAAACTACTGGGATTGCCGATCCTCTGCCAATTATTTTGACATTTTTGACTACCGAACTGCGGGAACTAACTCGCTTGGATTCGATTTTAACCTTGGTAGATGCGGAAACATTTACCCCAGATCATTTTGATAGCGATGCGGCAATGCAGCAAATTGTCTATAGCGATATTATTTTGCTCAACAAGACAGATTTAGTATATCCCGAACAAGTTGAATTCTTGGAAAATTATATTCACACCGTCAAACAGGGAGCCAGGATCGTTCGTTCCCAATATGGCAAAGTGCCATTGCCCCTCATCTTGGATGTGGGCTATACCGATGTGGATCGTTATGCCAAGAAAATTACCACGCAAAATTCCGAGCATCATCATCACCATGATGAAGGGCATCACCATCACCACTCCCATCATTTAGAAAATGATGGATTTGTTTCGGTGTCATATAAGAGCGATCGCCCTTTATCCCTAAAACTATTTCAAGAGTTTTTAGACAACCTCCCCAAGGATGTTTTTCGGGGCAAAGGGATTCTCTGGTTTGACCAAAGCCAATTGAAACATATCTTTCAACTGAGTGGAAAACGATGCAGCATAGAAATTGAAGAATGGCCACAAACTCCTCCCAGCAATCAAATTGTCTTGATTGGAAAAAACTTAGATGTGGATAGTTTGCGAACCAAACTATCGCAATGCCTTGCTTAACCTTGAAATCGAGATTGCATCAATAGGAGAATTTTGAAAATGCCCAATTTGAACTGGAATTCCAAATGGTCAAATTTATCTCATCAAACTACCCGCTATTTAGGAATGGCGATCGCCTCTAGTTTACTCGTCGGATTAGGCAGTTGTACTTCCCAGCCCAATTCCACTTCAACCTCTCCTACACCCGCCACATCTGAAAAACTGCAAGTAGTCACCACCTTTCTCCCGATTACCCAGTTTACCAAAGCAGTAGCAGGCGATCGCGCCCAAGTTACCCAACTACTCCCTAGCAATGTTGGTCCCCATGACTACCAAGCCAAACCAGAAGACGCTTTAAAACTTTCTAAAGCTAGCGTTTTAGTCGAAAATGGGCTAGGAATGGAAGAATTTCTAGACAATCTAGTCAAGAACGCAGGTAATTCTAAACTTAAATTAATTGATTCCAGCCAAGGAGTTAAAACCATTGCCAATGAATCAGAAACTGAACATAAGCATGAAGAAGAAAAGAAAAAAGCTCCAGGCAAAAATGAACATGAACATGGAGAATTTAATCCCCATATTTGGCTCGATCCTAAGCGAGCCATCCAGCAAGTCACCAATATTCGCGATGGACTAATTCAAGCCGATCCCGCAGGCAAAGAAATTTACACCGCCAATGCCGCTGCTTATATCGAAAAATTGCAGCAATTAGATGCCGAATTTGCCCAAACACTGAAACCCTATACAGGGAAAACATTTGTGACTTACCATGACTTTGCCACCTACTTTGCCCAAAGCTACAACTTGAAAGTAGAGTTTCTAGTTGGCATTCCCGAAGAAAATGCTTCCCCAGAAGATGTCAAGCGAGTAATTAATGCTGTCAAAAAATCTAACCTAAAAACCTTGCTGACAGAACCCCAGGCGGCGGGAAATCCCTTTGCAGCCTTAGCAAAGGATTTAAAGATTCAAGTCAGCAATTTCGATCCTTTGGAAACTGGGAATTCCCCAAACGTCTCATCCGATTATTACTTTACTGTCATGCGCCAGAATCTGAGCAATTTGAAAAATGCCTTTGGCAGTCAAAGCACCCAATCGCTTTTATTCATGCCATCTCAAAATAGCACCGTGGCATTTATCGTTCAACCCATTGGGAATTTTAGCTTTTAGTTAGGAAATTGCTATATAGCGTTGATGGTGCGTTACGCTGCGCTAACACACCCTACTGATAGAGGCGTTGCGTAAGTCCTGATGATATTAAGGGAATTTCATAATTACTTCGAGGAACTTCTTACTGCTAGAAGTTAATAGAGTCCGTCTATAGGCATCAGCAGCTTTTTTAATTACTTCGGCTTGGGTGGGATAGGGATGAATGACGCTGGCAATTTTCCCCAAACCCAGATTATTCCCCATTGCCAGGGTAATTTCACTAATTAGATCTCCGGCAGAACTAGAAACAATGGTAGCACCTAAAATTTTATCTGTACCTTTTTTGAGCAGAATTTTGGCAAATCCGGTGGTTTCTCCATCGGCGATCGCTCTATCCACACTACTCATTGGTATATTAATTGTATTGACGGCAATTCCCTGGGTTTCTGCCTCCGCTGCCGACATCCCCACATGGGCAATTTCCGGCTGGGTATAAGTTACCCAAGGCATAATTAAACTACTTAGTTTCTGTTTTCCCAACCCAAAGGGTGAAAATAGGGTATTTTTAATGACAATTCGCGCCGCCGCATCAGCCGCATGGGTAAATTTCCACGCCATGCAAACGTCTCCGGCAGCGTAAATCTGGGGATTAGTAGTTTGTAAATAATCGTCGATTAACACACCTTGCTGTAAATCGTATTCTACCCCAGCCGCTGCTAAATTTAAGTTTGTCACATTCGGCGATCGCCCGGTTCCCACTAAAATTTCATCAACGGCGATTTTACCTGTTTGCCCATTAGCTTCATAATGGATAATTTTCGCCCCATCTTGCCATTCTACTTGGGAAATCTGGGCAGATAGAATTAACTGAATGCGATCGCCGATCAAAGCTTGTTGAACAATTTCTGCTGCTTCCGGATCTTCCCGATCTAAAATATGGGCATTTTTATGAAATAATACCACCTCCGCTCCCAAATGGCGAAATGCTTGCGCCAACTCGCAACCAATTGGTCCCCCACCAATTACCGCCAACCTTCGCGGACATTCTGTCAGGGAAAAAACCGTTTCATTGGTTAAATATCCCACTGCCTCTAAACCTAAAATTTCCGGTTTAGCTGCCCTCGCTCCAGTCGCAATCACAGCTTTTTTAAAACTAAGCGTCTTCCCCGCCACTGTCACCGCTTCCCGGCTAACAAATCCCCCCTCCCCCAAAAATACATCTACTCCCAAACCCTGAAATCTACTGGCAGAGTCGTGGCGACTAAGATTGGCACGGATTTGCCGCATCCTTTCCATTACCAGGGGAAAGTCCACCACTGTTCCCTCTGGAACCCGGATGCCAAACTCTTTGGCTCTTGCTACCGCTGCATAGGCGCGAGCCGCTGCTATCAGGCATTTAGATGGCACGCAGCCCACATTTAGGCAATCGCCTCCCATCAAGTGCTTTTCAACTAAAGCCACCTTCGCACCTAAGCCTGCCGCTCCCGCTGCCGTCACCAATCCCGCAGTTCCCGCCCCAATGACCACTAAATCGTAAATGGGGGCAGGTGGCGGGTTAATCCAATCGGGGGGATGGACATTTGCCACTAACTTTTGGTTGTGGATGTCTATGGGGGAAATAATCAAATCAGTAATTTGGGAGTTGTTCAAGCAATTTGGGGAACGAATTTGCCAACGCCACCATTCTAAATCAAAGCGCTTGGGCAATAATTGTCCGGTGATGGGGACTATTTGGCATCATCACCGGAGGATGAAAACCAGCAGCAGCAATTTCGGCAGCCATATCCAAGCTCAAATATTCATCTAAGTAGGGTTCGGTACTTTTCATCAGCGTCAAAACATAAGCAGGCATTTTGGCATAATGTTCCGATTGGGGATTCATATCCATAATCGTCAAATGACCGCCGGGACGCAATAGACGGCGAACTTCTCGGAAAATTTCCTTGGCAGCCGATTGGGGAAGTTCGTGGAATACCAAAAAGAGCGAAACTAAATCAAAGGAGGCATCTGGCAAACCAGTAGATTCGGCGGCGGCATTTACCCATTGGGGAGGATTAGGAGAATTGCGTTCTTCAGTGCGATACTTTGCCACTGCCAAGAAATAGGGCGATAAATCCAATCCAGTAATTTTAGCTTCGGGAAAAACTGCTTGTAGGGCAAAGGTACTGAGGCCAACACCACATCCAAGATCTAGAATCTGTTGGGGTGTTTGACTAATCTGCGCTTTGATAATGTCATGGTAGTTCTGGCGTAACTTAGCACTGCTCTCTACCCCACCATCAGGCCAAATCCGAGAATGAACTGCTTTGGCAGCTAATTCTACTTCCAAAGCAGCATCCCAGCAAAGATTACCTTGTTCGTAGGCGTGGAAAGGCCGAAAATAATACTCTGGATAAGTCAATTGGGGATTTTTGACTTGGGCAAGATAGGGTTCCCAATCCAGCGATCGCAGTTGCCCTAATTCTTCCATCCAATATACCCCAATATCCTCAGCCCACTTAACAATCATTTTGCGAGCTTGATGTTTGGCAAAATCAGCTAAGGGCTTAATTGCTAGGATGCCATTGACTAAGCGGGAAGCTAAACCTGGTTCTTTGGTGGCAATCATCTTGGTGGTAAATAAAGAAAATACGCGGTTCTCGATTTAGTGTGATACACCCGTAGGGCAGGGCTGTTTCATTCTGAGTTAAAAAATTTACTCGTTCCCAGGCTCCGCCTGGGAATGCCCATTGAGAGGCTCTGCCTAGGCTGTTGACTTTGTGCCTTTTTATGGGGTTTCTGTTCATGCAGTTTCTGAGTAGTAGTAGGGTGCGTTAGCGATAGCGTAACGCACCGTTAACTGGTACGCGGTGCGTTACGCTGCCGCTAACGCACCCTACTAGATACAGATTTGTGTCAATGATTTACACTCATTCTGCTGACATAGTTATTGCATGAATAAAATCGCCCAAAAACTCGCAGAGTCAACAGCCTAGGCAGAGCCTCTGGATATAGGTTCCCAGGCAGAGCCTAGGAACCAGTTTAATTCCTAGGGGCAAATGGCATTCGCCCCTACAATTTACTCAGCAGGTGTTAGGGCAGCAGCCGTCTTTTCCCGGTCTAACTTCAGAATCAATACTCCCAAAGGTGGCAAACAGAGGTCTAGAGAGTAATTGTGATTGTGGAACCACCACTCATCAGTCCACTTGCCGCCCAAATTCCCCATGTTACTACCGCCATATTCGCGAGCATCGCTATTAAACAACTCGGTGTAGAAACCCCGTTCTGGCACACCAATCCGATAGTGACTGTGGGGTTGAGGGGTGAAATTGCAAACTACCACCACAAATTCATTGGGGTCATGTTCGTTCGCCTTCTTATCCCAGCGAATAAAAGAAACTACACTATGACGATTATCGCTGCAATCAATCCATTGGAAGCCTTCCTGCCCAAAATCCTGAGTAAACAGCGCTGGCTGAGTCCGATAGATGGTATGGATATCAGTCATAAACGTCAGCAGTTGTTGGTGGGGTTCGTGTTGCAACAACTTCCAATCTAAATCTGCCCAAACATTCCATTCCGTCCACTGCCCAAACTCCATACTCATAAACAGAGTTTTCTTGCCGGGGTGAGTGAACATATACGAGAGCAAGCAGCGGACATTAGCAAATTTTTGCCAGCGGTCCCCTGGCATTTTGCCAATCAGGGGACTCTTGCCATGTACTACTTCATCGTGGGACAGTGCCAGCATAAAGTTTTCACTGTGGTTGTACCACATACTGAAAGTAATATTATTCTGGTGAAACTGTCGGAACCAAGGGTCCATGTGGAAGTAGTCCAACATATCGTGCATCCAGCCCATGTTCCACTTCAAGTTGAAGCCCAAACCACCTAAATAGGTAGGCCAGGAAACTAAAGGCCAAGAAGTAGACTCTTCGGCAACGGACAGCACGCCGGGAAAATAGCTGAAGATGGTGTGATTAACTTGCCGCAGGAAGTCTGCCGCCTCAATATTTTCGCAACCGCCATACTGGTTTGCCACCCATTCCCCATCTTTCCGGCAATAGTTGAGGTAAATCATTGAGGCGACAGCATCAACGCGGATGCCGTCAATATGGTATTTGTCAAACCAGAATAGGGCGTTGGCAACTAGGAAATTGCGAACTTCATTTCGCCCATAATTAAAGACTAAAGTTCCCCATTCCTTATGTTCGCCCTTGCGGGGGTCGGCGTGTTCGTAAAGGTGAGTCCCATCAAAGAAGGCTAAACCATGTCCATCCTTGGGAAAGTGACCGGGAACCCAATCTACTAACACCCCAATCCCGTTTAAATGACATTGGTCAATAAAGTACATCAAGTCTTGGGGCGAACCAAACCGGGAGGTTGCCGCATAATAACCAGTGACTTGATATCCCCAGGAACCATCAAAGGGGTGTTCGGCAATGGGTAATAACTCAATATGAGTAAATCCCAGTTTCTTGACGTAGGGGATTAACTTTGCCGCTATTTCCCGATAAGTGAGAAAGCGTCCGCCGGGATTGAGTTCGGAGGTAATGACAACTGGCTCAGTTTCACCATTGGGCAAAACGGCTGGCTCGGAAGAGGAGGCGTGGAGCCAAGAACCCAAATGACATTCATAAACTGAAACGGGTTGTTTCAGGGGTTCCGTGTGCCGCCGCTTTTCTATCCAATCGGCATCATGCCAAGTATAGGAATCGATATCGGTGACAATGGAAGCGGTTTTGGGACGAACTTCTTGATAAAAGCCGTAGGGGTCAGATTTTTCGTAGATGTGACCTTCCCAGTTTTTGACTTCGTACTTGTAGTGGGTATTCACTCCCAAGCCGGGAATGAATAGTTCCCAAACGCCATTGCTCCGTTTGCTCATTTGGTGTTGGCGACCGTCCCAGACATTGAAATCGCCTAAAATTGAGACATTTCGAGCATTGGGGGCCCAAACTGCAAAATAAACCCCTTTAACTCCATCCACTTCGGTTAAGTGAGAGCCAAGTTTTTCATAAATGCGGTGGTGATTGCCTTCCGCAAATAGGTGCATATCAAATTCAGTCAAATGGGGAGAGCGAAAGGCGTATGGATCATAGATTACCTGTTCGCGATCGCCTGTTTTAATCCGCAATTGATAATTGTTTAATTCTGAAGTTTCAATTATGGCTTCAAAAAAGTGGGGATTATGCACTGACTGCATGGGATATTCTTGTCTGGCTTCTGGACGCACTACCCAAACTGCATCTGCATTGGGCAAGTAGGCTCTCACCGCCCAGATTGTTTTGCCATTCTGCTCGACTGGATGGGGTCCAAGCACCTCAAAGGGGTCATGATGTTGATTCCAAACAATCCGGTCAACTTGCTCAGGGGCTACGATCGTGGACATAAACCTACCTATCCTATCGGGAATTGCTAAAAGGTAAAAGGGAACAGGGAATTGGGAACAGGGAATAGGGAATAGGGAACAGGGAACAGGGAATTGGGAACAGGGAACAGGGAACGGGGAACGAGTAAATCGATCGGAAACTGTATGAACACAAACCCCCTGAAGAGGCACAAAGTCAACAGCCTAGGCAGAGCCTAGACTGGGATGATGGGGTGATGGGGAGATACTGAAGCCCAACTATGAACTTTTGCTCTTTATTCCCTTTATTCCCTTTATTCCCTTTATTCCCTCTCCCCCTCTGTTCCCTGTTCCCCGTTCCCTATTCCCTGTTCCCTGTTCCCTCTTCCCTATTGATACTTTTTAAACACCAGCGTGACGTTATGACCCCCAAAACCAAAGGAATTGGACAGCGCTACATCTACCTTTTGGGCGCGACTTTGATTAGGGACATAATCGAGATCGCAATCCTCGTCGGGATTTTCTAAATTAATTGTCGGGGGGATTTGGTCATTGGCAACTGCCAGCGCCGTTGCTACCGCTTCAATCCCGCCTGAACCTCCCAACAAGTGACCAGTCATCGACTTGGTGGAGCTAATGGCTACCTGATAGGCACTTTCTCCCAAAGCGGTTTTAATCGCCGTGGTTTCCGTGGAATCATTGGCTTTGGTGCTGGTGCCGTGGGCATTGATGTAACTAACTTGGTCTGGGGTAATATTGGCATCTTTGAGCGCCAATTGAATCGCTCTGGCAGCACCTGCACCGCCGGGAACTGGGGAAGTCATGTGGTAGGCATCGCAGGTCATGGCATAACCGACAATTTCCGCATAAATTCGCGCTCCTCGACTGAGGGCGTATTGTAATTCTTCTAAAATTAGGATACCTGCACCTTCGCCCATGACAAAACCATCGCGATCGCGGTCAAAGGGACGGCAGGCGCGTTCTGGATCTTCATTACGAGTGGAAAGCGCTCTGGCGGCGGCAAATCCGGCTAAACCTAGGGGAGTGATGGCAGCCTCTGTACCACCGCAAATCATTGCTTGGGCATAACCCATCTGAATCAACCGAAAAGCTTCGCCAACCGCATTGGAACCCGCCGCGCAAGCTGTTACAGTACAGGAATTAGGCCCCTTTGCCCCGGTTTGAATTGCTGTCAAACCCGCCGCCATATTCCCAATCATCATCGGAATCATGAACGGACTGCAACGGCTCGGTCCCCTATCTAAATAAATGGTTTGTTGGTCTTCCAACACCTTCAATCCACCGATACCCGTGCCGATCATTACCCCGACCTGTTCGGCATTCAAGTCATCAATAATTAATTTAGAGTCAGCGATCGCCTGTAAACTAGCACAAACCCCAAATTGCGAAAATCGATCCATCCGCTTGGCTTCTTTGCGGTCTAGGTACTCGTGAGGATCGAACCCCTTCACCTCTCCAGCGAAGCGGCAATCATGCTTCTCAGCGTTAAAAAATGTAATTGGGGCAATGCCATTCCGCCCGCTCAACAGTCCTTCCCAATATTGGGATAGAGTGTTGCCAATGGGTGTAATTGCACCCAGACCAGTGATAACAACTCTTTTTCTTTGCAAATTTGTCATGATGCCAGGAAGGGAGAGATGAAGGAAAATATTGCGGCTCTGAAATTATTTTTTTTCGCCCTGATTGAGAATTATTCCCCGCGCTGACTTGAGGGCAAGCGAGGGGATTTTAAGTCTAGGGACCGTTAAAATTGACATACTCACCGTGCTGAAGCAGCGGGGAAACACTTGACGCTTCACTGACTGATGCTACCGAAATAGTCTTACTCTGTCTCTGCGTCCGTTTAGAGTCGTGGCAATGCCCTATCCCGACTTGATTTATATTTTTCGCGGCATTTTCGTCTCGGTCGTGTTTAGTACCGCAATTCAAACATCGAACCGACCGCACTTTCAAATCGAGTTTACCCCATTTATAACCACACTCAGAACAAATTTGGCTGGTTGGTTCCCATTGACTTATAACGTGAAAAACTCTCCCAAATTTCTGCGATTTAGCAACGCAAAGCGTTCTAAATTCTCTCCATCCTTGGAGACTAATTGCTCTCGCAAGCCGACGATTTTTGACCAGGCCAGAGACGTTTAAATCTTCCAAAATGATAGTTTGGTTTTCCCTAACGATTTTGGTGGATAACTTATGCAAAAAGTCTTTACGGGTATCGGCGATTCGATTGTGCAGTTTGGCTATTTGGAGACGAGTTTTATGGCGGCGATTTGAGCCTTTCTGTTGACGCGCTAACCTTTTCTGAAGCTGGCGAATTTGGCGGTCGGCTTTTGAGTAGTTAGGGCTTTGAGCTTTGGAGCCATCAGACATTACGGCAAAAGTTTTAATCCCCAAATCAATCCCGATACTTTGGTTCTCAGCATCAAGTTGAACGGGTTCAACTTCTACAACCAAGCTCAAAAAATAGCGGTTAGCCGCATCCTTAATTACCGTTACCGAGCTAGGTGCAGACGGCAATTCTCTAGACCAGATTGGCTTAATATTACCAATCTTGGCTAAATAAACTTCTTGGCCTTTGATAGCGAATCCACCAATCCTGAACCGAGCTGATTGTTGATTAGTTTTCTTTTTGAATTTCGGGCTACCTACTTTTTTACCTTTTCTCTTGCCTTTGAGCGAATCAAAAAAGTTTTTGTAAGCGACTCCTAAATCCGCCACAGATTGTTGCAATGGGATATTGGAAACCTCAGACAACCACTGACGTTCAACTTTTTTCTTGGCTTGGGTAATTACCAATTTTTGCAAGTCGTTATTACTTGGTAGCTTTTCCGACTGTTTGCAGATAGCCAGAGCATCATTCCAAACCACGCGGACGCAACCAAACAACCGAGCTAGGCTCTGTCGCTGTTGGTCGCTTGGGTAGAATCTGTACTGATACCTGGCTTTCATGGCGCGTGTTAGGATTTGCCTGTTATCTGATTATAACGTCGCAGCTCCGCTGGAAGTGCTTAAAACCCACATTCAAGACCGAGAAAAGCCGTCCTAGAAGGACGGGGCTTGAATCCCATTCTTTTGGTCAAATATGGGCAAATTGCACCTTTTTATCGATCTTTGTTCTCGGTCTTTCGATCGAGCTACTATTTTTCATCACTTTTGTGATTGCTCTCGTCATTGATATAGTCCACCACCGCTTGAACAGTTAAGATCTGCTCGGCTGCGTCGTCGGGAATCTCTAGGTCGAATTCTTCTTCTAAAGCCATCACGAGTTCCACGGTATCTAGGGAATCTGCCCCCAGATCGGTAGTAAAGTTGGCTTCAGGTGTCACTTTCTCTGGATCTTCGATTTCCAGCTGTTCCACCACGATTTTCTTGATTTGCTCAAAAGTTGCCGATTTGCTCATAATTAATGATTCCTTTCCCTAGTCGCTAGAACTTTGTAATGCTGAAGTATGGGGTTCTAAGCATTTCTTAATCTTACCGGAAAGGTGTACGACCAGAGCGATAGATAGTCGATTGTCTAAGTGGCACTGGGAGAAATTTTAGATTTTCGATGGCGAACGCTTTGCTAGTCAGCGGTTTGGGGTTTTACTCGTTCCCAGGCAGGAGCCTGAAAAATTGTAGGTTGGGTTGGAACGACAGTGGAAACCCAACATTTATCAGTAGGGTGTTGGGTTTTGCTGTCGCGCAACCCAACCTACGTTAATCCGCTAAAATGTCCCTTGTGTCCCGTCTGCGGTTCTCCCCCCAATATGCCCACAACGTTGAAATATGCTTACTTTCCTGGCTGTGTTGCCCAAGGAGCCTGTCGGGAACTCGATCAATCTACCAAAGCTTTGACTGCCGCCCTAGGAATTGAACTGATTGAACTGAAAAAAGCTGCCTGTTGTGGTTCTGGCACTTTTAAGGAAGATTCTCAACTGCTGGAAGATACCGTTAATGCTCGGAATATTGCCCTGGCAGAGGAATTGCACCTCCCCCTACTCACCCATTGCAGTACCTGTCAGGGGGTAATTGGTCATGTGGATGAACGGTTGAAGTCTTCCCAGCAAAACGATCCTCAGTATATTGAACAGATTAATGGGTTATTGAAAAAAGAGGGTTGTTCCCCCTACCAAGGCAGTAGCGAAGTCAAACACCTGTTATGGGCTTTGGTGGGAGATTATGGGTTGGAGGCATTGCAACAAAAAGTTACTCGGAAGTTAGCGGGGTTGAAGTGCGCCGCTTTCTATGGCTGCTACTTACTTCGCGCCCAAGATCGGATTCCTTTTGATGATCCCCATCAACCGGAATCGATGGAAAATGTTTTTCGGGCAGTGGGGGCAACTCCAGTGTATTACCAAGGTAGAACTCAGTGTTGCGGTTGGCCTTTGGCAAGTTATGCTACGAAGCAGTCTTTTCAAATGGCTGGGGGGAGATTGCAGGAGGCGATCGCATCTGGGGCAGACTGTTTAGTTACACCCTGTCCTCTATGTCATCTTAATTTGGATTCTCGCCAACCGGAAGTAGAACAGGTAATCGGGCAGAAATTGGGTTTGCCTGTGCTGCATTTACCCCAGTTGGTAGCGCTAGCTTTAGGCATCAGTCCGCAAAAATTGGGTTTAGATCGTCATATTGTTTCCACTCAACCGATTTTAGATAAATTGGGCTGAGGAACCAATATACTTTCTCAAAGCAGTCAGTACCCCGCACGCTCAGTGATGGGGTTTTCATAAGAAATCTGTAAGCTATGCTGACCAGTCCAAGCATTCATTCCTAAATCTAAAACAAGGAATACGTGTTACAATGGTCGGGTAGAAACATTTGACTGAGGTCAAAAATTCTGTAACTAATATGCTATACAATACACTCGATTCATTTTCTTCAAATACTTTAGATATGCAGTATCTAAGTCAGATTTATGATTTGGTCAACCCTAGGGAAATAGAGGAGTACATTAATGCTAATAAGCATTTAATGAGCGTTTTAATAGAGGTATCTAAGAATGTTAGAGAATATTTTATTTCTGATTCTGTATATTTAAGCTTAGAGTTTGTTCGCGATCCAGAAATTTTTGATCGACAAAGATTACTAAGTGTAATTCACACTGATTTGAGTGCAATTCCGTAGGGGCAATCCCCCCGTGGTTGCCCCGATGTGTAGGGGTAGGCACGGGGGCGCTACCCCTACAGATTTACATAAATGATTCAGACGCGCTATAGTATTCTTACTGAAGCTGAATTACGTTCTGCAATAAGCAGAAGTTATTATGCAGCATTTCATGTTGCAAAAGATTACCTTTATAAAACTAGATGCTATATAGCTCCAGGCTCAGGGGTTGAAGGTTCTAGTCGGGACAATCCTTCTCCGCATATAGCGTTTATGGTGCGTTACGCTGCGCTAACACACCCTACTAATAGAAGTGTTGCTTAAGTCCTGACCAAAAAACAATAAAACTTACCTTTTTTCACTTGCATCACTCCAATTATTAGCTTTCAGGATTTAAGAAGTTAGCTGGATCGATGCCAGATTCTCTTAACTTTTGCATCAGCAATGCTAATTGAGTTTCGGCGAAGTCAGCCCGTTGCTTTTCTTGTTCGGCTTGTTGGAGGGCGAGATTTTTTTCTAATTGATCTTGTTCTCCTGAAGTTAAAATCCAATCACCTTGATTGTTAAACCAACGCAACCACAGACGATCTATGCCTTGAAATTCTCCTGCCCACAAACCTAAACCTAAGTCTAATTCATCTAGCCAGATGCGGGAGTTAGCCAGAACTAATTCTTGATAATGTCCGCCTGCTAGTTTAAAGGATCGCAATTGATTAGTATATCTGCTAAAGACAAAATAGTAGGGAATCCGGAGTAATTGTTCGTAAACGTCCCATTTGCGCGGGGGTTTCTCTTCATCGGCTGTTTCAACTACTTGCCCATTCTCAGGAATTGAAATTTCCCCTAAATCTTCCTTTTCTGTGCCGGGAGAAAGTAATTCCACGACTACAAAGGGATGGACTCCTTCTTGCCAAACGACGTAACTGAGACGTAAATCAGTTTGGTCATAAAGTCGAGATACGCCGACAACACCAAACCAATCAGGGCGCTTGTACCATTGGGGATGGCGGACATGATAGTACAAATTGAGATCGCTGGCAGTGAATACCTGGGAAATTGGATAGCGCGGGGGGTGAAAGGTTTGGCTGAGTAATTGTGGCTGTAGGGCATGGAATTCATCAGGCAAGCCAGGTTCCTCCGGATCTTCACTCTTCAAATCATACATGGTGGGCAAGGTTTCCCTGGGCGATCGCGGTGGGTTGGTTTGGGGTACGGGATATTGAAATTGGGACATAT
>CAKZHE010000279.1 GCA_936920195.1 uncultured cyanobacterium
TCAATACCCCGGATGTTTCAGGAAATTCTGTTTCCTAGTTACAAGCCCCATCCCCTTGTGGGTGGGGCAGTTGACTTGCTAACCACCATAGTACAATTGCCTCAACTAAAGTAATTAAAACAAATTAAGAAAAATATATGAAAATTGCCCGTTGTGCGATCGCCTTAGGGAGTAACTTGGGTGATTCTCGAACTATTCTAGAAAATGCTCTGATCGCGATCGCGCATACCCCCGGAATTACCCTACAATCCCAATCTAGTTGGTATCAAACTGCGGCGGTGGGTCCCCCCCAACCAGACTATCTGAATGGATGTGCGATCTTGGAAGTTGAGCGATCGCCCCAGGAATTGCTAGAAATTTTATTACAAATTGAAGTAAAATTTGGACGGGTGCGGCGGGAACGTTGGGGTCCCAGAACCCTAGATTTAGATATCATTCTGTTTGACGATCTAGTTTTGGACCTGCCAAATCTCCACTTGCCTCACCCCCAAATGAGCTTCAGAGCCTTTGTTTTGGTTCCCTTGGCAGAAATTGCCCCTACTTGGATTGAACCAATTTCGGGGAAGGCGATCGCTGAACTGGTAAAAGCTGTAGACTGTTCCCAAGTTCGCAGAATCAATTAATTATGGCACTAGGTCAAGAACCTTCAGAGGTACTGCATCAACGTCTTTCTTATCAAGGTCGAAAATTTAACTTTGAAGTCACGCGCCTGCGGTTGCCGAATCAGCTGGAGGGTGATTGGGAGTGCATTCGCCATCCGGGAGGGGCGTTAGCTGTTCCGGTGACAGCAGATGGTAAATTAATTTTGTTGCGGCAATATCGCTTTGCTGCCCAAGGTCGATTATTAGAGTTTCCCGCTGGTACAATTGAGCTAAATGAATACCCGGAAGAAACAATTAAACGGGAAATTGAAGAGGAAACTGGCTATCGCGCTCATCGCTGGCAAAAGTTAGGCGAGTTTTTTCTGGCTCCTGGTTATTCTGATGAGATTATTTATGCTTTTTTGGCGCAGGATTTGGAGCGGTTGGCAGTGCCACCAACTCAAGATGCGGATGAGGATATGGAAAATGTGTTGATGACTCCCCAAGAGTTGACGGAGGCAATTTTAGCGGGAGAACCAGTGGACGCTAAGTCTATTTCGAGCTTTTTTCTAGCGCGGCCTTTTTTGGAATTTTAACGCAAAGGACGCAAAGTTGGACGCAAAGATCGCAAAGGCGGCAATTCATTGACTGGTTTAATATCAGATCTATAGTGCGTCTTGATGAGTCGATGCACTCCCGTAGGGGCAATCCCCCCGTGGTTGCCCCTACAAAACACTATATGTAGATGGTCTGCGTAAGTTCTGGGGAAAAGACTTGCGATCGCTCTCCAATAACGGTATAATCATCTTCTAATGAAAGGGAGTAGCTGCTGGCAACGTTCATCGCCAGCCCATCTGAATCAACATACTGGCAACTAGCCTGGTTCAGTTGACAAATTTTTTAGGTTCTAAAAGGTTTGGGAGCGAGACTTTCACTGAGTTCGCAGTTGATGCGAGCTTGGTGGAGTCTTGTCGCTTTCATCAAGTTCGCTCAAGTAAGTAGGATTTTGAGGAGCTTGAGGAAATGCTGACAGCCTTTACCGCTGGATTATTACTGATTACAATTTCTGAGTTGGGCGATAAAACCTTTTTTATTGCGGTAATTTTGGCAATGCGCCACTCCCGCCGTTTGGTGTTTGTGGGGGTGTTGGCGGCGCTGGCAGCGATGACGATTCTTTCGGTATTGGTTGGGCAAACATTATCGTTATTGCCCAAAGTTTACATTCATTATGCCGCCGTAGCCTTGTTTTTCATCTTTGGAGCCAAATTGCTCTACGAAGGGAGTCAAATGCCTCAGCAAGCCGATTGCGAGCAAGCCGAGGAAGCGCTATCAGCCGTTAAAGAAGCTGAGTTAAAACGCCAACGCCCCAATTGGGTAGGAATTCTAATGGAAGCTTTTGTGCTAACCTTTTTAGCAGAGTGGGGCGATCGCACTCAAATTGCCACTATAGCCCTCGCTGCTGCCAATAATGCTTTTGGTGTCACTGCTGGAGCTATTGCTGGACACGCAATTTCGACGGTTGTCGCGGTAGTCGGGGGAAAAGCGATCGCTGGACGAATTTCCGAACGGACTGTTACGATGATTGGGGGTGGTTTGTTTTTACTTTTTGGTGTGATCGCCCTTTTAGAAAAATAAATTCCAGAATCGAGATTACAGATCGGGCTTGGGGATTAAAATTGTAAAGCGTTTCCAATCCTATTATCCCCTGCCAATCGCCCCCTCTTTTCCTAGACAATTAATCCTAACGCCCCTTCCACAATTTCATCTGGGGCAGCGCGATCGCTATCATTAGTTAAAGCTACGGCAATAATCTCGGCGGCGGGAATGTACCACAAACTAGATAAAAACCCATCCATGCTACCTGTGTGTCCCCAAGCTTCTCCCCAGTCGCTATCCCAACGGCTCACCCCTAAACCATAGCCGCCATCTTGACCATCATCCACCCAAGTTAGCATTTCTTGAAAGGTTTCTGGGGTCAGCAGGCGATCGGAGGCAAATAAAGTTTGGGCAAAAGTAGCCACATCCCGTCCATTGGAAATTAATCCCCCGTCACCCAATCCCAACCCCACATTCAGGTGATTGCAGGGTTCGGGGTTGCCATCGCCGTCAATGTCTTCATAGCCTTCCACAAATCCGCCAGGAAGATGTTCCCGCGCTTCGGTAAAGGTATCCTTTAAACCGAGGGGATGGAGTAGACGCGATCGCAATTCTTGATGTAACTTATGACCTGTGACCTGTTCAACAATAATTTCTAACAGGATATAGTTGGTATTGGAGTAACTGTGTTTTTGTCCAGGGGGCAATAGGGGGTCAAGATTGTAAATATAACTAATAGCTTCTTGGGGAGTCCAAACCTGCCTGGGATCTCGGCTGGTAGTAGCTTCAGTAAATTCTTCCGTCTCCAGATAATCGGCTAAACCGCTGGTGTGATTGAGTAACTGACGGATAGTAATAATATTATGGTTGGGGAGGCGATCGCTAATCTGGGCAGGTAGCCAATCCCTAAGCGTATCATCAAGAGTAACTTTTTCTTCGTCCACCAATTGCAAGACGGCAGTCGCCACAAAAACCTTACTAATACTAGCAATCCGAAAGCGATCGCGGGGATTCATCATTTTTTGGGTTTCTTTGTTGGCAAATCCTGCCGCCAATTCCCAAGTACCTTGGGGAGCAGCTAGGTAGAGGATTGCACCAGGAATATTCTGAGAAAAAACTGCTTCATCGATAATGTGTTGGAGTTTTGAGTTCAAGTTCATTTAATCAATTTGGAATTAATGTTTTTATTTCTTTCTAAACTACTGCCGCTATTTTTTTACCCCTTGGGTTTGGCTTGCCTACTCCTGATTGTAGCCTTAGTGCTGTTGTGGAAAAAACCGGGCTGGGCGGCAGGAGCGATCGCCCTGGCGCTGGTAGTCTTATTAGTGGGGAGTAATGGCTGGTTCTATGGCTGGATAGTCCGCTCCCTAGAATGGCAAAATATTCCGCGAGGAGAATTGCCAAAAGCTGATGCCATCGTAGTTTTAGGTGGGGGAGTCAAGTCAGCTTTTCCACCCCGTCCCGCTCCCGATTTAGCCGAAGAAGGCGATCGCGTCTTCTATGCTGCTCAATTGTATCGCGAAGGGAAGGCCGCGATCGTAATTGCTAGCGGCGGTCGGATTGAATGGCGCGGCAGCGGCGAGCCGGAGTCCCAGGATATGGCAAAAATTATGGCAGATTTGGGGGTTCCAGCTTCAGCGATTTCGCAGGATACTACATCGTTAAATACCTATGAAAATGCCGTCAATGTGGCATATATCCTAGCCGAGAAAAATCTGGGGCGGCGAATTTTGCTGGTAACTTCGGCGATGCATATGCCGCGATCGCTGTTAATTTTTAAAAAGCAAGGTATGGAACCAATTGCTGCGCCTACAGACTTCTTAGTTACTCAAAAGGATTTGCAAGAATCCACTGGCACTACCCAAGCAATTTTATTAAATCTCATCCCGGATGCGGACAGGTTGCAAAAAACTACCAGAGCTTTAAAAGAATATGTCGGTTTACTAATTTATTGGTTGCGGGGTTGGATTTAAAATTACACAGGACTTACGCAGTTGCTCCACATATAGCGTTGATGGTGCGTTACGCTGCTAATAAAGGTATTGCGTAAGTCCTAACTTTGTGAGTTTTTCAGGCCAGTACCAGTAGTCGATTATTGTTAATTTTTGTAACAAAACTTGAAGTTTTTGTAAAACTATCCTTAGTCCAAGGGGAAAAATCTTGTCCAAAGCGATCGCCTGCCACCCAGATTTCCGGCGGGAACTTTTGGACTTTAGTCTGCCACCTTTGCAGGCGAATAATGCCGCTCCACAGATGGTTCTAAGGGCAAGTTAGGTTTAACTAGGCAGCTAATAGGAGCCAGTCAAAAATTGACCAGTAGCCCCCTGCCACTCTCAGTCAAATCGACCATTTTTCGGTGGATTTACTGAAAAATACCTAGCTGATTTTGGACTGACAATCCTACCAGATGTTACCAGCCAGTTGTTAACTGGCTGGTTGTTTTCTAGTAGCCAAGTTGACGATCTCAGCTTCCCGTCTTTGGCTAGCCAAAAAAAATTTCTGGTTTGCGAAAAAATTCGGGAACTTAATGGCGATCGCCTGCGTCTTTAGGCTTACCAGCGGCTGGCTATTTGTAATTTATCTGCGCCCAGATAAAATTGCGAACATATAGATGCCGCTGGATTGCTAAAAAATATAGCTTTTAGTAGTGCTTTCACCCTGTAATCGACCCTTGAAACTCTGGAATTTTTAGATGGCGCGATCGCCCTCTAAAATCACATTCCTCTGGAAATGTATTCCGGAATAAAACCGCCAGAATGCCCGTGCTGCCAGCCATACCAGTCGCAGGCCACCTCATTACTGCGGTCATCATCCTTAAATTGGATGCGCTCTAAACGAAGTTCCAGAAATTGTTCCGGCGTGTAAGTTTGCAGCCAGACTTTTCTGTAACTGACAGGTTCAGTAAAAGATTTTCCCAAAAGGAAAATTACCCCTTTGCGGGCATATTGATAGGCCAATTGGACAAAAAGATGCACAATCGGCTTGCCTCTTTTTTTGCCGTAGGGTGGGATAGAAGAAAAGGGCGGGTTGCCAATGACCCAATCAAAGCCCCCTGTACTCCGTTCAATCCATTTCCAGGACTCTCTAAGGGTCATGTCGTAGTGGAAGTCAGCCTGACGATCGGGATCAATGTCGTTAGTGAAAACGTGGATGTGATTGGAAAAATCCTTCATAACTTGGGCGATCGCACTGTCTCCACAAGCAGGTTCCAAAATCACGTCCCCATGC
Source organism: uncultured cyanobacterium (assembly GCA_936920195.1). Taxonomy (GTDB): domain Bacteria; phylum Cyanobacteriota; class Cyanobacteriia; order Cyanobacteriales; family FACHB-T130; genus CAKZHE01. The sequence continues at coordinate 5,406 of CAKZHE010000279.1, forward strand.
TCCAACGGCATTCTTTGTAGCAGCTCCACTGTTGCCCACTCGCGGGTAGGATAGAAAGAAATCGGGCGAGGGGGCTTGACAGTCATTAATTGCTTTGCCATAGAATAATACCCACCTTTAAAATTGCCAAGTATAGGGGTTACATCCCTCTACCAATATCAGCTAATTTCCGAGAAAATCAATCTGGGACGGATCGGGGGGGGTTATCCCGATTTTGACCAAGATCGCTGATAATAATAAAATGGGTGCATTGAACAATGATTGGTGGTTATATCTACAACCCGCCTAGACCTGCTATTATTCAGCAAGTCTCCTATTTTGCTAGACCCCAGTCTAGTAAGTTCTTGATCGCTAAAGGGTGCAACGAAGTACGTCGATGGTATGCCTGGACGCGGTGTGGTAATGTGACGTGTTGCAAACTATACATAGCCTGTTCAAACGGAACCATAGTTACTCAAACGGTAGAGGGAGCCAGCTGCGGTTAGAGGCTCATCTACTCCTAACCACTTTCAAGCTGATATCAACAGCTCTCCTGTTGGTAAACCTTATGCCCAAAGACCAATCGCCTGAAGCTCAACTCACTAACATCTTGCAAGAACAGCAGAAATTAGTCCAAGAGCTAAAGTATGCTAACCCAGCAAGACAATTACAAATCCAAGCTGAAATTGTGGCTTTGACTGAAGAACAGTCAAAGTTACTTCAGGAAGCTGGAACCCTAACTTGCTTCGTCTTTTCCAGTTCGGGACCGCGAGGCACGGGTTGGATTGAGGAAGAGCGCAACTACGATGGCGCAGTTCGCCAGTATCGATATGGATACTATCGAAATGGGAAAAGTAATCGTAAATACGTCCCCAAAGCTTTGGTATCGGACGTACAGCAACTGATTGATTCAGGAGCTAAACCAACAACGATTGTGGAGTTCTTGGAAAAATCCCGAACTCGCCGATTGGCAGGAGCGCTGACTCTGGCTCATGCTGACACTCAAAAGTCTGATACTTAGCCGACTTATATAACAATATCTACAGGACTTACGCAACTATCCTAGGAATAGGGGGGCAACCACGGGGGGATTGCCCCTACAAAACACTATATGTAGAGGGTCTGCGTAAGTCCCGATCTAGACCAACGAAAAATTGACCGCATTATCCTGCGGTCAATTTTTCGTTCCTTTATTAATTGCTAGAGCGATCGCGTTTTCAAAACTAAATTTGCCAACATGGTATTCATCTTGTTGACAGATTCTAAATACTCGTTTTCGGGGACAGATTCGGCGACAATTCCTGCCCCGGCATTAAAATGAATTGAGTTGCCATATTGATAGGCAGAACGAATTGCGATCGCTAAATCTGCTATCCCTCGACTATTTACCCATCCAATACCCCCAGCATAGATCCCTCTTGGTTCTGATTCTAAGCGGTCAATCCATTCTAGGGCGCGATGTTTATCAATGCCAGAAACGGTAATCCCAGGGAATAAAACTTTCAGCGCATCCCACAAAGTTTTTCCCGGTTTTAGTTTGCCGCCGACGCGGGAGGAGAGATGTTGCACGCAGCGGTATTGCTTGACTTGCATAAAATCAAACACCCGAATGCTGTCTGGGGAACAGAGATGGGATATTTCATTTTGGGCTAGCCAAATTGATAGGGCGTGTTCCTTGACTTCTTTGGCATCGGAAAATAATTCCCGGCTAAATTTTTCATCTTGTTCTAACAGATTAGCTCGCGGTCGAGTCCCAGCCAAAGGATTAGTCATGGTAAAGCGATCGCTATCCATTGTCATCAATACTTCTGGACTAAAACCTACGGCGCTGACATCATCAAATTCTAAGCAATAGGAACGCACGGCATTATTACTTTTAGCCCCTAAGCAATAGGTTCCCAATACATCCATTTTACCTGGAACTTTCACCGAACGAGAAATAATGGCTTTGTGCAAATCTCCCGCTTTAATGGCTTGAATGAGGCTTTCCACTTGGCTTTGATAGCGGCGGCGATCGCTAAAATCAACCTCTGGTGGGGTAGGGCGATAATTTCTCAGGGGGCGATCGCCGGATAAGGCTTCTAAAATTTTTGAGGGGGAATGAATACTTCTGATTCTGACTCCTTTGGCGGTGATGAAGAGTTCCGTTTCTGGCACAATGAAATGCAATAATGGTTGCTCGATTGCCTTGCGATAGGGATAGTAGAATCGAGCCACATCAAAGCCAATATAGCCATAGGCTGTCCAATCTTCAATTGGTAAAGCGGCTAGCAATCCCTCAATTTGTTTCAGGGGGTCTGAAATTGCTTGAGTTTGGATTTCTCCCAAGCCCCGAAATGTGACTGTTTCCGCACTGAGGGCAATACTGGCTAAGGCATTACCAGCAATTCGAGTTTCGTTCTCGGATTGATACATCATGTAGCTGGAAAAAAGGCCAAAATCCAGGAGATTTTGTAATAATCCTTGGGGATCTCTTTGGACTGGGACAAATATTTCGTGATAGGTCAAAGGGGGACTAGCAAGTTGATACATAATCAAATACCTGAAGGAACAGAAACCTAAAGTGTGAAAATCTAAGTTGGTAGTTGGGCTTGAGCCTAGGCTGTTGACTTTGTGAGTTTTTGGGAGATTTTATTCATACAATAACGCGCCCCCTAAATCCCCCAATGCTGGGGGACTTTGAACTTTGGGTATCTTCCCCCAAAGTTGGGGGGTTAGGGGGGCGATTATCATCCCAAAAATCAGTTCAGAAACTGCAAGAACAGAAAACCCATAAAAAGGCACAAAGTCAACAGCCTAGCTTGAGCCGCCATCTTGATTAGCGGCTAAAGCCCAACTACCGACTGGGAGGTTTTTCGCAGAGATTGGCGATGAATTTTTCCGGTGGATGTGCGGGGTAAAGCGGTTAAAAAATGGATGGTTTTTGGCACTTTAAAAGCAGGTAATTTAGTTCGGGCTAGCTGACAGATTTGCCTTTCTAAATCTGCTGAAGCTATAAATCCAGGTTTGAGAGTGACGTAGGCGATCGCTTGAGTTAAACTGCTGTCTTTTTCCCCATCTGGGACGGCAGCAACATCTAAAATGCTTTCATGTTGGAGTAGCACATCTTCGATTTCAAAGGGAGATACCCACATTCCATTAACTTTAAAAAAGTCGTCATTTCGCCCCATAAACCAGAAATAACCGTCGCGATCGCGCAGGTATTTATCTCCCGTTCGCATGGTTGTCCCAAAAAGTGCCTTGCGAGTTTCTGTGAGGCGATTCCAGTAACCCAGCATCAGGCTTTCTCCTCCCACTTGTAAGGAACCAATTTCCCCAGCCGGGGCGGGTTTTCCCTCTGCATCTACTACTTGAATGTCATAACCGGGGACTGGACAACCGGAACTACCAGGGCGACATTTGCCAGGGATATTGCTGAGAAAGATATGGAGCAGTTCAGTAGTGCCAATGCCTTCGCAAATTTCTAAACCATAGGTGGTTCGCCATTGATGCCAAATTGTTGTCGGTAATTGTTCGGCGGCGGATAAACACAATCGCAAGGAGGAGGCATTCAAGGGAGCAATTTTTTGAAGGGAGAGAATGCTGGCATAAATGCTGGGAATGCCAAATAGCACCGTAGGCTGATATTTCTGAATGTCGGCAATGATATCAAAGGCGTTGGCACTATCAGAAAGAATGGCGGCTGCTCCGACTGCCATCGGCATATATAAGCTGTTGCCTAAACCGTAGGCAAAGGGCATTTTGGCAACGGAATAAATAATGTCATCGGGTTGCAAACCCAGAACTTTTTGACTGTAACATTCGGCACAAACTACCATACTTTGATGGAGATGGATGGCTCCTTTGGGTTTGCCAGTGCTACCCGATGTGTACAACCAAAAAGCAGGTTCTTCTGGGGATGTTTCTGCCCAAGGATGGCGAAGCTCTGCGAGCGCGCTAGCGCTATCGCTTTCTTCGGCGAGCCGGGAAGTTAAGGGGTTTTCGCCATCCACTACCAGCAAATGGTTCAGAAATGGCGATGCTAGGGGCGATAACTGTTCTAACCATGCCTGAGTTGAGATCAGAATTTTGGCGCGGGAGTCGGACAAAATATATTGAATGTCTGACTCAGTACAGGTGGTGTTAATGGGAATTGGCACGCTGCCTAACCAAATTGCTCCCCAAAAAGCCCAGACAAATTCTGGCGTGTCTGGCAATAAAATCGCCACCCGGTTTTCTCGCTCTATTCCCAATTTGGCTAATAGTGCTGCCATCCGCTGCACCCAACGGCTGACTTCCCCGTAGGTATAGGATTCGTCTCGATAGTAGAAAGCAACGCGATCGCGGCGAGCCAGATCGGTTTTTAAAAAGTGTGCCGCGACATTAAAAATGCTGGGCAACTGGGCTGAAATACTGTCCATGCTAAGTTTCCTGTGAGAGCGATCGCCCTAATTGAGCTAAACCGCAGATTTGCGCTAAGGTAATGTCCTGCCTAGTTCCTAGCTTTAAGTCGATCCCTAGTTGGCGCTTCAATTCTAGGGAAAGTCTGACTGTTTCAACGGAATCTAGCCGCAAGTGTCCATACAGCAATGTCTCTTCTGCTAAGGATGTTGGTGGAATCCCCAAGTCAACCAGGATGGCTTTGAGGGTTTCCATCACCTTTGAAGTGTTCATCTAAATTATTGAGAATATTTTTTGATAAGCTTTTGATAGCTTATTACATTACCTGGACTTTTGACAAGCTAAAAATTGTCAGTTGGGGAATGCGATCGCCAAATCTGGGATAGAACTAGCCAAGAGCAATGACGACTACCGAGACTTTCACCCGCTGGATTACTTGCCCTCAACCCAATCCCCAAGCCAAGTTGCGGCTCTTTTGCTTTCCCTATGCGGGGGGGAGAGCCTGGAATTTTCGGACTTGGGCAAATCAATTACCGTCAATATTTGAGGTTAATGCCATTGAATTGCCGGGGCGGGGGTGGCGACTGGCAGAGCCGCTCTGTCAACGCCTGGAGCCGTTGGTAGAGGCGATCGCTTCTGCCATTTTTCCAGCCTTAGACCGACCTTTGGCGTTTTTTGGTCATAGTATGGGGGGACTAATCGCCTTTGAACTAGCCCGCCGCCTCCGGCAGAATTATGGTTTACTGCCAGCCCATCTAATTATTTCTGGGCGACGCGCTCCCCAAGTGCCTAATCCCCATCCGCCCATCCACGCCTTGCCAGAATCGGCTTTTTTGGCGGAAATCCGTCGTTTTAATGGCACGCCAGCGGAAGTTTTAGAGAATGCCGATCTAATGGAGATCCTGTTGCCAATTCTGCGGGCCGATTTTACCGTGGTTGAAACCTACCGCTATCTAGCTGAATCTCCCCTAAATTGTCCAATTACAGTCTTGGGCGGGCTTGAAGATCCAGAAACCAACGAGTATCTCTTGCAAGCATGGCAGGAGCAAACCACAGAGGCTTTCTCGTTACAGATGCTGCCGGGAGATCATTTTTTTGTTCATTCTGCCCAATCTCGCCTGCTGGAGTTGCTAGCGGAAGCGCTGGAGCAAACAATTCAGCTTAATGCACTTAATTCTTTAAAAGATCCCATTTAAGGTATTCTAAATAAGAATACTTCGCAACTGCTTGGTACTTACGCCCTATTAAGCAGGTGGTCATAAAAAAAGTTCGTAGTTGGACTTCAGCCTAGGCTATTGACTTTGTGCCTTTTTAGGGGTTTTCTGTTCGCGCAGTTTCTGAACTGATTTTCGGGATGATAATCGCCCCCCTAACCCCCCAACTTTGGGGGGAACAGGATAATACCAAACGTTCAAAGTCCCCCAGCATTGGGGGATTTAGGGGGCGCTCCTGCTGAACTTTTGACATAGTTATTGCATGAACAATATCGCCGAAAAACGCCCAAAGTCAACAGTCTAGCTTCAGATCTCCGGATTGGGGCTGAAGCCCAACTACGAACTTTTTTTATGACCACCTACTTAATGAAATTGCCTGAAAAAAGAAAACTTTGTTTGTGCAAACTTTTCCCCAATTCCCTACCATGATCCATCCTCAAAGCATCAAAAAATTTGGACTTTTGGGCAGCTTATATCTGTCCCAATTGATGCCATTATTGTTCCTGTTTCAGGCATTACCAGTAGTTTTGCGCCAGAAAGGAATGTCCCTGACAGCCATTGGTTTAATTCCCTTAGTAATTCTTCCCATTACCCTAAAATTTCTGTGGTCGCCCTTAATCGATCGCTATAGTTTTACCCGGTTAGGACACTATCGATTTTGGATTATTTGCTTTCAATTGTCAGTGGCAAGTATCACCGCATTGTGCAGTTTTCTCAGCGTGGAAAACAATTTACCGATAGTGCTGATGGGAATGACTTTAATTGCTTTAGGCGCAGCCAGTCAGGATATTGCTACTGATGCTTTAGCCTTGGGATTATTGGAGCCAGAGGAAAGGGGATTGGGCAATTCTGTACAGGCAATTGGTGGCTCTTTGGGAAGTCTAATTGGCGGCGGCGGGATGCTGATTCTTCTCAATCATTGGGGCTGGCAGGCTAGTTTATTAACCCTTTCTACTATCATGTTAGTGGCTTTAATTCCCCTATTATTCCATGAAGAAAAACCGAGAACAAGGGAAGCCAAATCAAGCAGTTTTACTGCCACAAAATCAATTAGCTTAGAATCTTACTTCAAGATTTTTATAGACTTCTGCCAACGTCCGGGGATGAAATTGTGGATGTTGATTTTGGTGCTGTATAACTTTGGCTACAATCTATCCAGTACCATGTTTCGTCCCCTATTAGTAGATGTGGGATTAACAATCGCAGAAATTGGTTCCCTCATCGGGATTTTTGGTGCAGTGGTAACTATGTTTGGTTCCCTGATGGCGGGTTTAATTATTCCCCATTTAGGCAGAAAGCGATCGCTCTTAATAGCTTGCAGTTTATCAGCAATGGGAATTTGCAGCTATTTGTTACCAACATCGGGGTTTACTCAAATCCCAGTATTTTACAGCATTGTGGCGATAACATCTTTCTCTTTGGGGATGATGGTAACTACAGCTTTCACAATTATGATGGATAAAAGTCAGGCGGATAGTGGGGCGAGCGATTACGCCATTCAAGCATCTTTAAATACGATGGGAAGTCTTCCGGCATCAGCACTGAGCGGAGCGATCGCGGTGGCATTGGGTTATCAAGGAGTTTTTATTCTCAGCGGACTATTTCTAAGTTTTTGTGCCTTATTGATTGGCAAGTATTTAGACACTTCCAGTCCGGTGAAATCAACCGTAATTAATCAACTTTAAATTTGAGGGAAAAAATGGCGATCGCAATTGATGAAGATCATTATCCAGTAGTATTCGTACATTTTCAAAATGCGACTACTCTAGAAGACACCGAAAAATATTTATCCCATTTTCAGGGATGGTTGTCGAAGCAAGATCGATTCGGAATTATTCTGCATCAATCTCATGCTGAAGATGGCAACACTGATGAAGTGGCAGAAGCACATCGGTTAACTGTACAATGGGCAAAAAAAAATAAACAGCAACTTACCGAATACTGTGCGGGAATAGCACTAATTGTCGAGCGGGTTGAAGATTTGGCGGAACGAGAAACAATGGTTCCTAAAATTATTCAAACAGTGTTTGGTTGTGCTGGTCAAGCATTTGGCAACCCAGCCGCAGCGGAACTGTGGATTCAACAGCAAATCGCCAAAACTAGTTTGTAGTTGAACTTGAGACTAGGCTGTTGACTTGGCGAGTTTTTGGGCGATTTTGTTTATGCAATAACGCGCCCCCTAAATCCCCCAATGCTGAGGGACTTTGAACCTTGGGTATCCTGTTCCCCCCAAAGTATCTAGTAGGGTGCGTTAGCGGCAGCGTAACGCACCGCTTACCAGTTAACGGTGCGTTACGCTATCGCTAACGCACCCTACTACTACTACTACTACTTCCCAAATTGGGGCTAAAGCCCAACTACGAACTGTTTAAAGACTAGCAATTAATTCTAAAAGTTGCTTTTCTGGCTGAGTTGCCAACTCGATCAGAATTTTTTGGTAGTTAGCCAGTAACTTGTCAAGCATTTGAACGGTGAATTTTTCAAGACTGTAATTGACGACAATTTGGATTTTTTGACCAATTTCAAGATAGAACTCCAAGGGAATATCATCAACAAACAGTTCCGATGGTACATCTTCCCATTGCTGAGGTTGCGATTGTACTTCTACCAATTCCCAACCGGGTACTTGCTCAACTCTCTCAGTGGATGAAGTTACAGTAATACTTGCCATGAAATTACAAGGGCGTAACTGCTTAGTTTGAGCAATTACTAATTCTAGCGGCACTTCTTTATGCGCGATCGCCTCTTTTACAGTCCCTTGCAGTTGCTTGATAAAATTAGTACCAGTTTGTGCTGAAATAAGCTGCGATCGCAAAATTACATCATTAATAAAACAGCCGATCATTTGTTCTGTTTCGGGTACAGTCCGATTGCCAACTGTGGTGACAATCCAAATATCTCTTTCGCCGCTCCAGGCAGCTAAAGCTAGTTTTAAGGCTGCTAAAAGGACAACAAAACTGGTAACTCCTAGGGAACGACTTAGAGATTCAATGGAGCTAACTAAAGATTCCGGCAGATAGCTAAAATAGTGACTTGCTTGCCGAGTAGACAGGGATTGAGCAGGTAATGATGGCGAGGCAAGATCGACTAATTGATGCTGCCAATATTCTAACTGTTTAGCAATCTTTTCCTCGTTGTAAACTCGCTGTTGCCAGAGCGCAAAATCCAGGTATTGTAGGGTTACTTCTGGCAATGGTGAAGGTAAATTATGAGCAAAGGCTTCAATTAGGGTATCCAATTCTTGTAACAGCAACCCAAATGACCACCCATCAGTAATGATATGGTGCATGGTTATTAACAACCAATATTCTTGGGAATCTAGTTGTAATAAAGCAGTCCTAATTAATGGTGCAGAGGCAAGATCGAAAGATAGTTGAGCAATTTTAATTCCCCAATTTAGAGCTTCAGATTCTCGCCGTTCTGGAGAGAGCGATCGCAAATCAATATAATTTAAAGATAGCAGTAATTCCGGTAAAACAAACTGCATTGGCTGACCATCAATGATTCTAAAAACTGTCCGCAGAATTTCATGGCGGCGGACAAGTTCATTAAAACTTTGCTCCACCACCGTCGACAGCAGAGATTTTTTAACTCGCAGGATAATAGAGCTATTGAGAGTTTCTCCAGAACTGCTGACATGATGATTTTCCCACATAGATTGTTGGGAAAAAGAAAGGGGAATAGGCATTGCGGAAGTTCGCTCTAAATGGCACATTTTTAGAGTCAAATCTGATAGCGTGGCTGCTGTTGCCGTCATTTGTAAGTTTTCGATTTTTGCTCCTAACTCCGCCACGGTTGGCGACTGAAATAAATCGACAATACTTAATTCTACGGGGAAAGCTTTTAGCAATTGTGCCATCAATTTTGTGGCTAGTAAAGAATGTCCACCTAGTTCAAAAAAATCATCTTCAATTCCCACTTGTTCTAGCTTTAAAACTCTGGCGAAAATCTTGGCAATTTCGGCTTCAATGGAGTTACGAGGAGCAAGGAAATTAGAGGCTAATTCGGGACGGAAATTTTCAGGAGTAGGTAAGGCTTGACGATCTACCTTACCATTAGTATTTAGGGGTAAACTTTCCAAGCAAACAAAAGCTGCTGGAAGCATATAATTGGGTAATTTCTTTTCTAAAAAATGGCGCAATTGATTATTTTTAGGCGTGCTGCCTGACGCAGGCACAACATAAGCTATCAGGCGATTTTCTCCTGCCGAATCGGGAGAATTGATGACAATACTGGCTTGAACTTCAGGATGTTGAATCAGTAATGCTGCAATTTCTTCTAATTCAATCCGGAACCCTCTAATCTTCACCTGATTGTCAATACGACCGAGAAATTCTATGTTACCATCGGGGCGGTAGCGGACGCGATCGCCTGTTTTATAAAGTCGCGCTCCGGCAACTTGACTAAAAGAATCGGGGATTAATACTTGGGCTGTCAAATCGGGGCGATTAAGATATCCTCTAGTCACACCAACCCCACCAATATAAAGTTCTCCAGGAATGCCAATGGGGACAGGATTTAAAAGTGCATCAAGAATATAAGTTTTGACATTATTAACTGGTTTACCAATGGGTAAATCTTGCCCAAATATGCTAGAATCTAAATCAACAGTGGTAGTGACAATGGTGGCTTCTGTTGGCCCATAACTATTGACTAAGCGCACTGAAGAATTAACTCTTTGCTGCCAAAGGATGAAGGAATCAAATAAAGCTTTTTCTCCGCCCAAAATTACTAGGCGCAACGAATCAGGTAAGGTTAAATCCATCGCCACAATTTCCGCTACCAACTGATGCCAAAAAGCCGTAGGTAAGTCTAGAATAGTTACTTGCCAATGGTGGCATTTTTGTAGAAATACTGCCATTGAACTCAGCATTTGTTCAGTTCGTAAAACTAGGGTTGCGCCTTGTGTCAAACAGGGAAAGATTTCTTCCGCAGCGGCATCAAAGCTGATGGAGGCAAATTGGAGAATGCGATCGCTTGCCGATATCCGATATTCTTGAATTGCCGACTGAGTATAGTTTACCAAAGATTGATGTTGAATCATTACCCCTTTGGGTTTTCCAGTCGAGCCAGATGTGTAGATAGCATATACCAAGTTTTCCGGAAGAATGGATAAAGACAAGTTTTCTGAATTTTCTAAAGCTATTTTTTCCCAATCCGTATCTAAACAAACTAGCGATGCAGTGAATTCAGGCAATCTAGTTTGGAGCGAATTTTGAGTTAAAATTATTGATAAGTCGGCATCCTCTAGAATCAAAGTAAGGCGTTGTTGAGGATAATTAGGATCGAGGGCAAGATAGGCTCCTCCAGCTTTGAGAATGCCTAGAATGCCCACAACCATCGCGATAGAGCGCTCAACGCAAATGCCAACTAAAACCTCCGTTTGCACTCCCAACTTTTGCAAATAGCGAGCTAGTTGATTTGCCCGTTGATTGAGTTCCCGATAGGAAATTTGCTCTGCACCAATCACTACTGCCACGGCATCGGGTGTTTTTTCCACCTGAGCTTCAAATAGCTGGTGAATGCTAGCATTTTGAGCATAATTAGTTTCAGTTTGATTCCATATCAATAACTGCCGTTTTTCTGCCTCTGTTAACAGCGGAATTGCCAACAGCGATTGGGAAGGATTGATGGCTATTTCTGTTAATAAGGTTTGCCAATGCCCCAAGATTCGCAAAACAGTAGATTCATCAAAGATATCTGTATTGTATTCCAGTTTGCCAATTAATCCCCGCTCTGACTCCACTAGATGAAAAGTCAAATCAAATTGAGAAGTATAATTATCAATGCGGGCATGACTAACCTCAAGTCCTGGTAATTCAATATTTTCAATAGAAAACGAGTTTTGCAGAACTAACATCACCTGAAATAGAGGCGGATGGCTTAAATTTCGCGGCAGTTGTAATTTATCAACCAGTTTTTCAAAAGGGAGATTTTGGTAATTAAATGCTTCTAGAGCAATCCCTTTTACCCGATGGAGTAATTGCCAAAAGCTGGGGTTTCCAGACAAGTTAGTTCGCAAAACTAGAGTATTAATAAAACAGCCAATTAAGTTTTCAATTTCTGAATGATGGCGATTGGCAATGGGCGAACCAACTAGAATATCTTCTTGTCCTGTATAGCGGAAAAGTAAGGTTTGTAAACCTGCTAGTAGAGTCGTAAACAGAGTAGTTTCTGCTTGTTGAGAAAGTTGTTTGAGAGAGTTAGTTAAAGCTTTTGGCAAGATAAAAGATAGAGTTTTTCCAGTAAAAGATTGCACTGGCGGGCGAGGACGATCTGTTGGCAATTGTAATAGACTGGGAGCATTTTGTAATTGCTGCTGCCAGTAATTGATTGCTTTATCCAGGAGATTATCTTGGAAGTATTGCCGCTGCCAAATAGCAAAGTCGGCATATTGAATTGGTAGCTCCGGCAAAGGGGAAGATTTGCCTGTAGAAAATGCTCCATAAAGGGCGCTTAATTCCCGAAAGAAAATCCCAATTGACCAAGCATCAACGGCAATATGATGTAAAGTTAATAGTAAGATATGTTCGGTTTCTTGCAGTTGCAGCCATGCCGTCCGCAATAATAATTCATTTTCTAAATCGAAGGGTTGACAAGCCTGTTTAATGGCAAGTTCTTGCACTTGGTTTTCTTGGGCAGAAATAGAAAGATGGCGCAAATCTATTAACCCTAATTTCCAGGTAATTTCAGGAGAAATAATTTGAATTAGTTCTCCATTGACAGTTTGTAAGTTAGTTCGCAAAATTTCATGGCGTAAAAGGATTGTTTTGATACTTTTTTCTAAAGCAGTAGTTTGAATCGCCCCGGTAATTTTGAGTGCAATGGAGATATTGTTAGAAGCAGCACTTTTAGCTCCAAATTGATCTTGAAACCACATTCTTTGTTGAGCAAAGGAGACTGGAAGAGATAATTCAGCGGAAGGTTGCCGTTTAGGAATTGTGGAATAGATGGTTGTTTCAGCGGTAATATTTTGCTTTTGTTGCCAGCGCAATTTTAATAATGCTTGTTGTGCGGGAGAAAGTGCAGCTATTCGTTGGGAGAAGTCTTTCATATTCAGGTTGTTGGTAAAGAGTTATTTTCTACTCGTTTTGATTGATGTATTAGGTAGTAAGTAGTAGTAGGGTGCGTTAGCGGCAGCGTAACGCACCGTTAACTGGTAAGCGGTGCGTTACGCTATCGCTAACGCACCCTACTAGGAAGCAGTTCAACAACCTACGTCAGCTAATGTTTTAGGAGTAGGAAAAGAGTCAAAGTTGCGTTTAATATCTTTGAGAAAATCTAGACTTTCCATTACCCAGTCAAAGGGAATGCCAAAATCAATTAAAGCAGCAATTTCATCAACTCCGGCTTGTTGGAGATTGGCAATCATTGTTTGACAATAATCTGGGGTTCCCATTAAGACTTTGCCGTTAAAATAGGTTTCAAAGCTGAAATCTAGCAAATCGTCTAAATCTTGTGGCATGAGACTTTCTGGATTGATAGAAAATCTCAAATTGCCAGCAGATTTGACAACTAGATCGAAATGGGTTTTGAGGTAATTTTTAAAAGGTGCTTTAACTTGCTCTCGGATAACGTTGATATCATTACCAATAAAGGTATGAATCATCATTGCTACTTTGCCACTTTCTGGCGCGTAACCGCTATCGGCGCGGGATTGGCGATAAAGGGAAATTTTCCGCAGAGTTTCATCCAGAGTTTGGTAAAGGGGTGAAGTCAGAATGTTGGCTCCAATTTTGCCTGCTTCAATAAAAGATTCATCAGACAAAGATGTAATCCAAATGGTAACTTGTTTTTGCAATGGTTTGGGAAATGTTTGGATTTTGACTAAGTTACCATTACCATTTTTTAGTTCAATGGCTTCTCCTTGCCACAAACGTTGCACAACTTGGATATCTCGCCACATAATTGCTTTTTTTTGGGCATATTTTTCGGGGTAAAGAACAAAGTCATTAGGATGCCAACCGGGAGCAAAGGATAAACTTACTCTGCCTTGGGAGAGATTATCAACCATTGACCATTCTTCGGCAACTCGCAGGGGATTTTGCAGGGGCATAACGATGCTACCAGAGCGAATTTGAATTCGTTTTGTGATGGCGGCGATCGCACCTCCGGTAACGGCAGGATTGGGGTACAATCCTCCAAAGGCATCAAAATGTCGTTCGGGAATCCAAACCGCAGCAAAGTCATGTAAATCGGCAAATTTGGCTCCTTCAATCAGCAGGCGATATTTATCACTTTGGGTAGTGGAGCCATCACCGGAAAAGTAGAAAAGACTGAATTTCATTTTGGAAAATGGGTAATAAATCAAATAATTCTTGTAGGGGCAATCCCCAGTTCAGCGGGAGCGCCCCCTAAATCCCCCAATGCTGGGGGACTTTGAACCTTTGGTATTATTCTGTTCCCCCCAAAGTTGGGGGGTTAGGGGGGCGTTTGTCATCCCGAAAATCAGTTCAGAAACTGCGTGAACAGAAAACCCCTAAAAAGGCACAAAGTCAACAGCCTAGGCGCTACCCCTACAAGTTTGTTGGGGAATTTTGAGCTAGTTGAACTTCCACTTCATCTAGGGATAAACCTTCAATTTCTGCTAAAACGCGAGCCATTTCTTCCGAATCATCTAACTCGGATAATTGCTGGATAATGACAGCGGATATGCCTGCGACTGTGGGAGCATCAGAGAGTAATGTTCGTAGGGATAGATTGACTGGATAAAGTTCTCGCAACCGAGCAACTACTCGCACAGCTAATAAGGAATGTCCGCCTAATTCAAAGAAGTTATCGTTAACCCCAATCTGGGCAATTCCCAGTTGTGTTTGCCAAAGTTCAGCGATTTGAGATTCAATCTCATTGCTCGGAGGAATATAGGGGGTAGCAATCGATCTGGTATGGGTGGCAATAGGTTCAATTTGGGCAACTTTCACCTCGGCTAATACTGTCAAATCATGTTTCTGCTCTAATACAGTCTGCCAATCTTTGGTGGAGACAATTACTTGATTTAATCCCCTGTGAAGAATGCGATTTAAAACTTCCATCCCTTCATCAGTAGTAATTCCTAATTTCAGGGTTTCTAAACGTTGCTGTTTGAGGGCATCGGGAAGATGATTAATATTGGCACTCATGCCAATTTCTTGCCAGGTATCCCAATTAATGGAGATAGTAGGATGGGCGGTTTGACTGCACGCAAAGGCATCTAAAAAGCAGTTGGCGGCACAATAATCAACTTGTCCTGCACCTCCAATCACAGCACTAATGGAGGAAAAAAGCACAAAGAAATCTAGAGTTTTTTCTTGAAATATTTCCTCTAATACTAATGTGCCTGTTACTTTGGGGGCAATAATGCTGGCAGCAATTTCTGGCGTTTTCATTTGCATAATTCCCCCGCCGGGAATGCCTGCGGTATGGAAAATACCATGAATTTCACCCCAGTTTTGCTCAACCCGATTTATTACCGCTTGCATTTGATTTAGATCGGTAACATCAGCATCAAAAATGAGAACTTCTGCTCCTAGATTTTCTAGGGTTTGAATTTGCTGAATTTTGCTAGCAGTTGAATTTGAGATGGTGGTTTTTAAAAACTGTTCCCATTCATTACGAGGGGGCAATTTAGAACGATTAGTTAAAACTAATTTGGCTTGAACTGTTTGGGCAAGATATTGGGCGATCGCCATGCCAATTCCTCCCATTCCTCCGGTAATTAAATACACTCCTTGGGAACGCAATCGGGGGGAATAATTGGTGCTTTCTAAGCGAATTGGTTCATAATGGGGCAACCAGCGATAATTTCCTCGGTAGGCAACTAGCTGAGATGATTCGGTGGCAATTTCGGCGATAATTTGGGTAGCTAATTGTTGATTTTCAGGGCGAATATCGGCAATGTTAATATCAATATGACAGCAAGTAATTTGGGTATATTCTTGAGGAATAACCTTACAAGTTCCTAAAATAGTTGCCTTTCCAGGACAAGTATTTTCAGATCCGGTTACTTGCTGAACTTGACTGGAAACCACTCCAATATGAATGGCACTTGGAGGATTTTGCTGCCCTAGGGATTGAGCCAGGTAGAGCAAGCTGTAAAAACCTAATGTTTGAGATGCGGGTAATGACAGGTTTGATGCCAAAGTCCACAGGTGGGCAAAAATCGGAGCGGTATTGAAAGCGAAAATTTCGGCAATTAAGGCATCATAATGTTGGCGATCGCCTGGATTAATGGTATAAGTGCGATCGCTACTTTGACTAAATATTTCCCCCGCTTGTACTTGAATGACTTGATGCCCTTGTTTTTGCAAGCTTTGAACTATGCTAGTAGCTAAATTGCTGCCATCAATAAATACTACCCAACAACGTTGTTTGAGAGAGCTTTGAATTGCGGGTAAAACGGAACGTTTCCAAGAGGGAATGTAGCTCCAATCAGCTAGATCGGATTTTTTAGTTAATCTGGGAGATGATATTTTTGGCGGATCGATCCAATAATGTTGGCGTTCAAAAGGATAGGTTGGTAATGGTAATCGATGCCGTTGTTGGTGACAATAAAAGCCTTCCCAATCAATTTTCGCGCCATTTAACCAAAGTTGTCCCAATGTTGTCAGTAAAAACTGGACATCGGATGGTTTGTTTTGAGGATGGGGCAATGAAGAAAAGATAATTCTTCCCGCTGCTTGCTGTTTAGTTAAAGTGGCAAGAGTGCGCCCTGCTCCCACTTCTAGAAAGATTGCCTCAGAGTTCTTTAATAGTTCGCTAATTCCCTGCTCAAACTGCACCGGGCAACGCAAATGTTGTCCCCAATAATTAGGATCGGTAGCAGCTTGAGCCAAAATCCAATTTCCGGTAAGGTTAGAAATAAACGGAATTTGCGGTGGGTGAAGGTGAATTTGTTGCAACTGCTCCATAAAATCTGCGATCATCCCCGCCATCATTGGGGAATGAAAGGCATGGGAAGTATGCAGGGGTTGACAATTAATGCCTTGGGTGGATAATTGCTTTTGGAGATTTGCCACTGCTGCTATGGTGCCGGAAACGGTACATAGAGAAGGACTATTGCTAGCAGCTAGAAACAGATCTTGATTGAGAAAAGATGCCATTTCAGCCGCCGATAAATTTACTCCTAACATGGCTCCGGGGGGCTGTCGCTGCATCAATTTTCCCCGAATAGCGACTAGATTTAACCCATCTTCGAGGGCAAAAACTCCGGCTAAACAGGCGGCAACATATTCTCCTAAACTATGCCCAATCATTGATTGGGGTTGCACGCCCCAAGACATCAAAAGTTTGGCAAGAGCGTACTCAATTACAAATAAAGCTGGTTGAGCGATCGCTGTCTGTTTTAATTGTTGATTAGCGGCTGTCAAATCCACGGAATCGGGATATAAACAGGAATGTAAATCAATATTATGTTGGGATTGTAGGATGGTGAAACAGCGATCGCATTCGCTTTTAAAAGTTGGTTCGCTCTCGTATAATTCCCGTGCCATATTGACATATTGGGAACCTTGCCCCGGAAACATGAAAATTATCGCGGGATGGTGAGATTCGGTGAAATTTGGGGCAACTGAGTTGCTTGCCAAACCTTGCACTGCTTCCACCAAATTTTGGGCAACAACAATCCGACGATGATTAAATGCCCACCGCCCTATTTGGAGCGTATAAGCCACATCTGCTAAGTTAATATTGGGGGATTGTTGCAGGCGATCGCGCAAATTTTGCGTCGCAGTTTCCAAAGCGGTAGCGGTTTTCGCTGACACAACTAAAAGTTGATAATCTCTTTGCTCCGTTGATGTTTGAATCGCGGGGGCTTCTTCCAAAATAATATGGGCATTTGTGCCACCAAATCCAAAGGAGCTAACCCCAGCCCTGCGGGGAATACCATTTACTTCCCAAGGGCAAAGTTGAGTATTGACGTAGAATGGACTATTGGCAAAATCAATTTCCGGATTAGCCGTTTTAAAGTTAATACTGGGAGGAATTTGTTGGCGATCTAGGGCGAAAATAGTTTTAATTAAACCTGCCATACCTGCGGCGGCATCTAAATGCCCAATATTGGTTTTTACCGAACCAATAGCACAGAAGTTTTGCCGATTAGTAGTAGCTCTAAATGCCTGAGTCATGGCGGCAATTTCAATCGGATCTCCTAATGGCGTTCCCGTGCCGTGGGTTTCCATATAGGTAATCGTTTCTGGGGCTACTTCTGCCATGATTTGAGCCGCTCGAATTACCCGCGCTTGCCCCTCTTGACTAGGCGCAGTATAACCAATTTTTGTTGCCCCATCATTATTAATTGCCGAGCCTTTAATCACAGCATAAATGCGATCGCGATCGGCGATCGCCTCTGCCAATCGTTTCAAAACTACTACCCCAATTCCATTCCCTCCCACCGTACCATTAGCATGACAATCAAAGGCGCGACAATGCCCATCGGGAGAAACAATTTCATCGGGAGAAAGAGTAATTTCATTTTGCGGTACTTTCACCGCTACGCCTGCTGCCAATGCCAGATCGCATTCTCCACTCAGCAAACTTTGACAAGCGAAATGTACCGCTACCAAAGAACTAGAACAAGCTGTTCCCAAACTAACACTTGGACCTTTGAGATTTAACTTATAGGAAACGCGACTAGCCAGGTAATCTTTATCCACTCCCACCAAGGTTTGTAAAAACCCTCTGGACTCAATTAATCCGGGGTTAGGACTAAGATTGTAGAGTAAATAAGTCCCCATTCCTACCCCAGCAAATACCCCAATGGGAGCAGGAGAAAATTCCGTACTATAGCCCGCATTTTCCAAGGCTTCCCAAGCCGATTCTAAAAATAAGCGATGTTGGGGGTCCATTGCTTCTGCTTCTCTCGGATTAAAGCCAAAAAAGTCAGCATCAAATCGATCTACGTCATTTAAAATTGCTCCAACTCTGGAAATTGAGTTAGGCGATCGCGGTTGATTTCCATTAGTAGTTAGATCTGGGGAATTAAGAGCAGTTAATGGGGCTACCAGTTCGACTCCAGTAGCAATATTTTGCCAAAATTCTTCTAGGCTATTCCCCCCTGGAAAGCGCCCAGAAAGGCCAATAACTGCAATTTCTAAACCGTTTTGATTGGGATTCATGGCACTTTTAAATCTGCGATTTTACGATGGTTGCGAAAGACTATATCTAAAAGTTTGTAGTTGGGTTTCAGCCCTAATCTGGAGGGCTAAAGCCCAACTACAAACAAAAGTATTTTGATTTTTGAGTTCATGGCGATCGCCTGCTAAATTTTGATTTCTCCCATCGCTGCTTGAGCCGATTTTTACCTTGATTCAACTTCTCCTCGACTCCCATATCCGGCGCTACAAAGCTAGTTTTTTGACTTTGACTTAACCGTTGAGCTAAAGCTTTTACCGTTGGATAGCTAAACAAATCAATCAACGCGACTTCTGCCATTGATTCGGGAATAACTCCCCGCAGTTTCCGATAAATATTCGTAATCAATAGCGAATTTGCACCCAAGTCAAAGAAATTATCATTAATTCCTACTTTGGGCAGTTCTAACTCCTCTTGAAAAACAGCGGCGATCGCCTGCTCAATTTGATTGCTAGGGGGTGTATAAACTACCTCTAACTTTTGAAAATTTTCGGCTCGAATTGGTAAGGCTTGCCGATCTACTTTGCCATTTGCAGATAGAGGAAAATTATCTAAAAATAGCAAGGCAGAGGGAACCATATAGTCGGGCAATTTGCGGCGGACAAATTGATGCAATTCCTCCACTGTCGGCAGTAATTTTCCTGTGGGAATAATATAAGCAGCTAAATATCTTTGCGCCTGCTCTCCCACGGCTTTAACAATGGCAGCTTTTACCCCTGGATGTTGCATTAAAACTGCCTCAATTTCCCCTACTTCAATTCGATATCCCCGCAGTTTAATCTGAAAATCGACTCTGCCGACAAACTCAATATTGCCATCCGGTAAATATCGCCCTAAATCCCCAGATCGATACAATCTTTCCTGCGTCTGGGGATGAATAATAAAGTTAGCAGCGGTTTTTTCTTCATCCCGCCAATAGCCTTGAGCTAACTGTATTCCAGCACAATACATTTCCCCAACTACCCAAGTTGGACAATCTTGCCCAGCTTGATTTAAGATGTAATATTTTGAATTTGGCATAGGTTTGCCATAGGGAATACTTTTCCAAGTAGGCTCGATTTCTGACACCAAATAACCAATATTCCAAACCGTAGTTTCCGTTGGTCCACCAATACTCAGTAATTGCAAATTTGGCATGGCTTTTTTCAGGCGCTGGGCAAGGGAAATGGGCAACCAATCTCCACCTAAAATTGCCAAGCGCAGCCAAGAAGATGCTAATTGATTTTCCCGATCTTCCCCAATATTCAGTAACATTTCCATCATCGCTGGTACGGAATTCCACAAGGTAATTTTTTCCCGATGGAGCAATTCTAGCCAGCTATTTGGGTCTTTAATTTTAGCAGCATCGGGCATCACAATTGTTCCCCCAGCGCTCAACAAACCAAAAATGTCATAAACTGACAAATCGTGATGCAAAGCGGTTAAAGCAAGAAGGCGATCGCCTGCTCCAATTTGAAATCTTTGATTGGTATAAATCACCATATTTACTGCATTGCGATGAGTTATCATCACTCCTTTGGGCAATCCAGTCGAACCAGAAGTATAGATTGAATATGCGAGATCATCGGCGGTTTGAATTGAGTTAATTGCCTCCCTACTTTCATCAGCAAAATCATCCTGATCTACCGCTAAAAACTGACTTCCAGATAATTGCGATTTCAGCCAAGATTGAGTCAGAACAATCTCCACCTGGCTATGTTGTAAAAGATACTGAAATCGCTCCGATCCCAAATTAGGATCGATGGGAAGATATGCTGCCCCAGCAATCAAAATTCCCATCACCGCCACAACTTGTTCCCATCCCTTTTCCATGGTAATTCCAACCAATGTATTTTTCCCAATTCCCAACCGTCGCAATCGGTGGGCAACTTGATGGGCGCGATCGCTTAATTCCTGGTAAGTTAGTCGGTAATTAGCGGCAACTACGGCTATTTGAGCGGGAGATTTTGCCACTTGTTCGAGAAACAGTTGGTGCAGCAAGGCATCAGAAATAGGTGCGTCGGTAGCATTAATAATATTTCGTTGTTCCCATTGACTAGGAGGTAAAAGTTGGCGAGTTGTTTCTAGCCAACTTGGATCTCTAATTGCCAACTGATTGAGAAAACGGCAATAGGCATCAAACATATCGGCAATTAAGCCTGCTGGAAACAATTCTGCCACCACATCCCAATTGAAAGTTAAAGCTTCTTTTTCTTCCCAAACTTGAATATCCATCCAGGCTTGGGAAGCTTGACTAATGCCATACACCAATTCTCCAAAATGACTAAAAGTGAGGGTTTTCTGCCCCATTGCCGCAAACCCTAGGGTACTGGTAAAAATTACAGGCATGGCATTAGGTAAAGTTCCTTGCCGACGAGTTATTTCTCGCGTTACTCGCACTCCACTAAAGTAGCGATGTTCCAAATCTTGCCAAAGTTGTTTTTGCAGGCGCATAGCGCGATCGCCAAAGGATTCGCTCCGGGAATTATCCACGGCTAATAATGTAACTGAAGTAAAATCTCCTAATATATTATTAACTTGAGGATGGAGGGGCAATCGATTAAATAGTGCCAAATTAATCGTGAATTCTGGGCTGCTACTCCAAAGGGTTAAAACTTCCGCAAATGCTGCTAATAAAAGCCCAGCAGGAGTTAAACCCCAATCCGCCGCTTTTCCCTTTAATAATTGCCATAATTCCGCCTCCATCTGTCCAGAATATCGTTGGCAGCGATGGGCTTGTAACTCCTTGGGACTTTTTGCCAACGGCAAGTCAGGGGGTGGCGGCAGGGTATCAATTCGATCCAGCCAATATTGCTGCGATCGCTGATATAATTCAGTGCTTAAAATTGCTTGTTCTGCCAGCACATAATCCCGAAAAGAAATTTCTAATGGCGGCAAAATAGCCTCAAGATTTTGATAGAGTTGAAACCATTCTTCAAATAACCTAAACAAACTCCAGGCATCAAATACTAATAAATCGTAACTAACGTGCAGCCGGAATTTATGGTCATTTAAAAAGGTGACTCGAAACTCAAATAAAGGCCATTTATCCGCAGGTAAAACTTGATGAGATAAGACATCTCGAACCTCTGCCAATTGGCTAGCTATTTCTATTTCACTTTTACCCCTAAGATCTAAAACTTTAATTTGATAAGCCGGAACTTCTGATAAAACTTGCTGTCGCCCATCCGGTAACACCACGGCTCGCAGCATCTCATGGCGTTGAATGAGAATTTGCAGGGTTTGATTTAGTCGCTCTAGATTGAGATTTTCCCCTTCAATTTCGTAATAGCCATGATTGGAAACGTTGCCCAAATCTAATATGCCACTCCGCCCCACCCAAAAAGCGTGCTGCATATCCGTCAGCGGAAATGGTTCATGGCGCAATTCTGGGGCTGGGGTGATTGCTGGCAATTGATTTACTTTGCCATCCAGACTATATTGCCGCAGCAGATCCAGAAGTGCAATTTTATGTTCAGTTAATGACTGTCGTAATTCGGTTGTCAATGCACCTTTTGGGGCATCAATGAGCAAGGAATCTTGGTTAAAAGATAACTTGATACCTTGCTGAGAAAGAGTGTTGAGCAGTGAATGTACAGACATATTTAGTAGCCGATAAATTTTCAAAAAATCCAGTTTAGGATCGATCTTGAGTTTAGTAGGGTGCGTTAGCGAAGCGTAACGCACCAACACTGATGTTGCTAGATATAGAGAACAGAACTTACGCACATATAGTCCAATACAGTTCAGTTAACTAAGTTCGTAGTTGGGCTTTAGCCCTAATCCGGAGAGGGCTGAAGCCCAACTACGAACTTTTGCATTCTTTGATTTATGACCACCTACTTAACTGAACCGTATTGACATATAGTCGTAGATTGGGTTGTAACGATAGTGGAAACCCAACATTTATCAGTTTCTGGTTGGGTTTTGCTGTCGCTCAACCCAACCTACGCATAATATATATATGAGTATTTAAAAACTGCCCTGCTAGCAATTTCATAAACTCAAAATCTCCCGTTCTTCTAAATTGCCATCAGTGACAATGGTTGCTGCCATCAAACTTGCTAAAGCTAGTCGCTCTAGTAAAAAATTAGTCAATTGTTCCACCGTACTATTAAAAAACTTCTCCATTGGTACTCCTATCTGGAAATCTTTTTCAATTTGAATCCGCAAGATCGCTACCATTAAAGAATCCAAACAGCTAGTTAACAGTAGCTGAGAATTAAGTTGAGATGGGGATAACTGCCGCGCCTCTGCCAGCCAATTCAATAAATAGGCTGCGATCGTTTCCTGCCGCACTTCTGAAGGTGCTGCTAACAATCTCTCTTTGAAATCAATCTCCACCGATTCCCTCATTGGGGTTGGTAAATAAATGGTTTCTGCTACCGGAAGATTCAGCGGCGGATCTGGAACTTTCCCCAAGCCCACATCACCCCAACGCATGACAATGGCAGCAGCGGTGGCAGCCGCACCATTGCTATAAACTAAAACCAAATCATTAGCGCAAATTTTCTTAGTTAGGGCGGCATGATAAAGATTGGCAACGGGAAATACTGCGCCAATATTGGCATACCAAGGATAAAGATCGATGGTTTTCTCTGGGGCAATTCCCAAGGCTTGAGCGCAAACTTGGGCATACCAAGCCGTGGGAGTATTAAAGCTAAAAAAGTCGATTTGATCGAGATCGATTCCCGCTGCCTTAACCGCTTTTTGACAACAATTACGCACAAAATCTACGGCGGTTTCGGCTAAACTGCTGGCATTTTCACCCGTGCGAGTTTGTAAATATGGCTTGCCTTGGAAATCAATTCCTAATTCGTGGATATAGGCTCTATAGGTTGCCGCTGTAGACATGATGGCAGTGCTGAGAATTCCCTGCTCGGATGCCATCGCGCTGACAACAAATGCTCCGGCTCCATCGCCCATTGACTGAGAAAGGGTATCTGCCTCATTCACAGAGAGCGATCCTACTTGGGAAACTACCACTAAGATGTGACGATAAATTCCCGTTTGCACTAGCGCTTGGGCATTTTGCAAGGCAATCAAGGCGCTGGAGCAGGTTGATTCCAAATTCCAGGCAGGGCAGCGCAAACCTAAGCGACGAGCCAATTCAACCCCATGACTAGGACCAACTGTATCGGGAAAAATGGCGGCAGCGATCGCCAAATCAACTTCCTCTACACCCAGTTTGGCAGCATTCAACGCATCTTGGGCGGCGCAACACTCTAAAGCGATCGCTGATTCATCCTCTCCCAGCACTCGCCGCTCGACGCTCCCCCGAAAAGGATCGGATAGATAGGGCGATACCTGCTGCAACCAGATGTCAATCCCATTTTGATTAGTTGATGCCGATAGCGGCAGTCTGACTTGTCTTTGCACTGCACCCAATTCTGGGAACTTTTGCCGCCAATAATCATTGGTGCGGATGGTGCGGGGAAAGCTGACTGCCAGGGAGCGAATGCCGACTGACTGCGTTACCATGCCTTGTTTTGCCATCACTTCTCAACTTTATTGAGTTATATTCTCAATAACTGTTGAGACTGTATCACACCCTCCTTGCCAAAAACAATAGGCAAAAAGCAGAATTTTTCCCTTTTTCCCTCCCAAGGCGATCGCCACCTGGGACTTAAATCAAGACTTGGCAAGGATTTGAGGCCAATAAAAAATCTTTGACCGGAGGGCGATCGCCAGATAAACTCCCACTCGTTTTTGATAATCTTGACATTAGTCCCCATAATTTAGTAAAAATCTTTAGCAATAGTATTACCCCAGCAATCCGTGCGTACCTTCACAATCCTTTGGGCTGGGCAGATGGTATCCACCATCGGCACCACCATGACACAATTTGCCCTCACCATTTGGGCTTGGCAACTAACAGAAGCAGCTACAGCGATCGCCCTAATTACCTTCTTTTTCCAGCTACCCCAAATCCTGATTGCCATTTTTGCCGGATTAATTGTCGATCGCTTTAATCGCAAATACCTAATGATGTTCAGCGATGTCAGCATCGCTATTTCTACCCTCTTGATTTTGTGGTTATACAACAGCAATCATTTAGAAATTTGGCATCTTTATGGTTTAGCCATTGCCTATGGTTGTTTTGGACAAATTCAAAAGCTAGCTTATAACGCCTCAATATCATTAATCATTCCCAAACAGCATTACACTCGCGCCAGCAGCATGAGTTCCCTGGTGAATTATAGTGCCGCTATTATTGCCCCAGCCCTAGTAGGAATGCTCTATCCAGCCATTGGGATTGGGGGGATTATTGCCATCGATCTTGCTACCTTTCTGGCAGGAATCATCACCCTTTTAATCATCCCAATTCCTCAACCAATTTACATGGATAGCAAGAACTTAATTAATAATACCATCAGGCAAGAAATAGCTTGGGGAACTAACTATATTCTCTCCAAACCTAGCCTGAGAGCCATGACCATAAGTTTCTGCTTATTTTTGTTTACCTATCATCTAGGAGAAACCTTACTTGAACCGATGATTCTAGCGCGGACAAATGGCAACCCACAAATCCTAGGTACTGTCGTCACAGCAGCCGGAGTCGGGGGCGTAATTGGCGGTTTGATTTTAAGTTTATGGGGAGATTTGAAGCACAAAATCCGCGCCATGTTGCTAGGATTTATCGGGGCTGGCTTAGGGGGAATTGGGTTTGGATTAGGGCAAACACCATTAATTTGGATTAGCGCGCAGTTTTTCTCTTCCTGCCATATTCCCTTATCCTTCAGTGCCAGTTATGCCGTTTGGTATGCCAAAGTAGAGCCAGAAATTCAGGGGCGAGTTTTAGCCGCCGCGCATACATTTGGGTTAATTTTTGGCACAATGGCTAGTTTAATTGCTGGACCGCTAGCAGATCGAGTTTTTACCCCCATGATGAATTCCCAGGGATGGCTGCAATCAGTTTTTATGCCCCTAGTGGGGACAGAATCCGGGGCAGGAATTGCCCTACTATATATCCTCACCTCCATAGGGATGATTCTAGTCGGCGCAGGTAGCTACGCCTTTCCCACCCTCCTCAATGCGGAAAATTTGCTCCCAGATCATCAACATCAGTTAACCCCATTGGATGAATCAGGAAGTTTGTAGTTGGGCTTGAGCCTAGGCTGTTCACTTTGCGAGTTTTTTGGCAACTTCATTCATGCAATAACCGTGTCCGATGTTATAACTACCCTTGAACTGGAACTGGTTTGAACTGGTTCCCAGGCTCTGCCTGGGAACAAATTCCAGAGGCTCTGCCTAGGCTGTTGACTTTGTGCCTTTTTGAGTGATATTATTCATACAATAAATACGTCGCTTTTTCGG